>JAPLWR010000063.1 GCA_026396495.1 Candidatus Magasanikiibacteriota bacterium
ATACCCCAGAAAAAAAATTTATTGTCCTGATTAGTGCAATAGTTTTAGTTTTTGTTTTAATTGGTGGTTTAATAATTTTTCCCCAATACAGCAAAATAAAAGAAACTAACACACAAATAACTGCTCTACGCCAAGAATTAGAAACTAAATATGAAAGAGCCAAACAATACCATAAATCACAAACTAATTTAGCTACTGCTAAAAAACTAACAGATGAAGTAAAAACCCGTTTTTTAAAGAAAGGTGAGGAAATAAAACTAATCACTATCTTAGAAAACAAAGCTGATGCTTTGGGACTAAGACAAGATTTAAAATTAAGTTCTACTTATACTAAATTACCTAATAATTTGTCATCAATAGGTTTGGAAATTATTATCACAGGAGATTATAAAAAAACAATAGAGTATTTAGATTTTATCCAAAAAAACACTTTTTATATTTCTTTAGATAATTTAACCATCACCAAAAGCTCCCCTCCACCCTCAACCACAGACAAAAATAAAATAGTCACTTCACCGGACACCCTCACTACTTTCAATTTAACTACTACTGTTTATGTTCAAGAATAGATTATCGTTTGGTCAAATATCTAAATTTGAAATGATTTTACGATTAGGTCTTTATGTATTAGCCGCTGTTATCACTTCCACATTTATTATTCTAGTCTTTTTTCTCTACAATAAATTTTATCTCACCTTGACACAAGCTGAGGAAATCATTATTCTTAAATCTCAATTAGCCGTAGATGCCCTCAACTTAGACTTATTTCAAAAAGTTCAAAAATTTGAAGAATCCCGTCAAACCACCTCTACTTTAGACTTAAACAATCTTAAAAATCCCTTCGCACCCTAAATTATGCAATACTTGTTTATTCTTGGACGAGAACCCCTCCTTTCCACAGCGGAGCTACAAACAGTCCTTAATAAAAAAATTAAAAAATATACTTTAAAGGCTTGGCAAAGGCCTTTTTGCGTTGTGGAAACAATAGAAACCCTAAATTGCCAAGATCTTATGAAAGAGTTGGGTGGAATGATTAAAATTGCAGAAGTTTTTTCTGTCTTGAGTGATAAGGCTACTGAAAAAGATTTACAAAAAAATATTTTTAAATTCTTACAAAAAAAAGGTGGGCTAGACAGAAAAGTTTTTTTTGGTCTTAGTTTTTACAATCAAGAAAAAATAAAAATTAATAATAAAAATTTTGGTTTGGAAATTAAAAAACAGTTAGCTGAAGTAAAAATTAGTTCTAGGTTAGTCACCTCTCGTGAAGAAATTCTCTCGGCAGTGACAGTTAAAATGAATAAACTTTTGAGTGCCCGCGGAGCTGAAATAATTGTAGCATCTACCGCTGAAGAAACCTGGTTAGCTAACACTCTAACAGTTCAACCCTTTGATGAGTTTAGCCAGCGTGATTTTGGTCGCCCAGGACGGGACTCTTTTTCTGGCATGCTGCCGCCCAAATTGGCTAAAATAATGATTAATTTAGCCACTAATAATTATAATGACATAATTTTAGACCCATTTTGTGGTTCTGGTACTATTTTAACTGAAGCTTATTTAATGGGTTATCAAAATATTTTTGGTAGTGACAACAGCCCTAAGGCCATATCTGACACTGAAAAAAACCTAGCTTGGAGTAATACTCCGGCAGAAGTCAGGCTCTGTGACGCCACTAAACTTTCCGACTGTTATTCTCCTAACTTCTTTAACACTATTGTCACTGAACCTTATCTGGGTCCGCCCCAAAGAGGACACGAGACCCCGGAACAAATATTGCAGGCCGTTACAGATCTTAGAAAACTTTATTTAGATAGTCTGAAAGAAATAACTAAAGTTCTCAAAAAAGGAGGTACCGTCCTTATGGTTTGGCCAATAATCCATGACCAAAAAATGGCCTTAGAAAAAAATTTAAATTCTCTTGGATTAAAAATTCAAACCCTCTTGCCACAGACCGAGTGGTTTGAAGAACAAACCACCTTAGTATATGCTAGGCCAGATCAAATAGTAAAAAGAGAGATTGTCAAAATAACAAAAACCGCCCAGTAAAGGGCGGTTTTAATATATCCAAATTTAAGCACCTACGTGAAAATAGCAAACGTCTCCATCTTGTACTATATATTCTTTTCCTTCTAGACGTAATTTGCCGCTCTCTTTCATTTTTGGCCAACCACCAAATTTAACAAAATCCTGCCAATCCGTTACTTCTGCTCTAATAAAAGTTTTTTCAAAATCACTATGGATGACCCCTGCAGCCTGTGGCGCTTTGGAGCCAGCTTTTACTGTCCAACCTCTAGTTTCTATTTCTCCAGAAGTTAAAAAAGTGATTAAATCTAAAATTTTATAACCAGCTAAAATTAATTTGTCTAAACCGGTTTGCTTCAACCCTAAGGAATCCATATATTCCTTAGCTTCTTCAAAACTTAAATCTGCCAATTCTGCCTCTATTTTGGCAGAAATTTCAATTAAGGGGCCGTTCCAATTTAATTTTTGTTCCATGGCGACTTGTTTATCTGGCTCATCAACATTTAAAACCACAATCATGGGCTTAAGAGTCAAAAAACTAAAAGATTTGATTTGTTTTTTTTCATCCTCTGTTAAAGATAAATCTCTTAAAGCAGTCCCCACTTCCAGAGCCTTTAAAATTCTTTCAAAAAGGATAATCTCCTGATCTAAAAGCAAATTACTTCCGGACTTGGCTTTACTTCTTAATTCACTAAAATGTTTTTTAGCTGTTTCCAAATCAGCCAAGGCTAATTCCAAACCAATAATTTCTAAATCACTATTAGGATCCACCTTGCCAGCCACATGAATAATATCGGGGTCACTAAAACTTCTTACCACTTGGACAATAGCAGAAACTTCTCTAATGTGAGACAAAAATTTATTACCCAAACCTTCTCCCTTACTAGCCCCTCTTACTAAACCAGCAATATCCACAAACTCAATAGTAGTAGGAACAACTTTAGCGGAATGAGAAATTTCAGACAAAGGCTTTAATCGTTCATCTGGAACTTCTACAATACCAACATTAGGATCAATGGTAGCAAAAGGATAATTGGCAATTAAAGTTTGTTTTTTAGTAATAGCTTTAAACAAAGTAGATTTTCCTACATTAGGTAAGCCCACAATTCCAATTGATAAGGACATAAAAAAATATTCTTGTATTTAAAATTTTCTTAAACTTCCGCCGGCACTACTTCTAATTTGGCGATTGCTTTCTCCATTTCATTTAACATATACTGCCCCTCTGTGGGATATTCTGCCAACACTTTTTGAAATAACGGAAAATAAATTGCTTTAGTTTCAGCTACAATTCTTCGTTGTTTTTCAGGTGTTGTTCCGGGTAAACTTCTTAAGTTATGAAGTCTATCCGCCATCTTAGCTAATATAATTTTAGCTGGGGCTAGAGACAAATGTTTAATATACAAATGGTGAGCAGCTTCTTTGGTTTGTATTTCTTGTCCATCAACCTTCGGTTTTGTCAAAATAATAACAATTTCAGCTACCTCAGAATTAAAAATCTTACTTAAACGAAAACGTGTAACCTCTTTCCATTTTGAGTAGGCTTGGGTGGCATTTCCAAAAATAGCAGAATCTTCCACGGAATCATGTAAAAGAGCAGCTATAATTAAATTAGGATCTTTAATATGACATTCATCAATTAAAATTAAAGCCACTGCTCTTAGGTGTTCAAAGTAACGTTCGCCAGTATCACGTCTTTGCGGACGATGAGCTTCTTTTCCCAAATCATAGGCAAAATCAATAGTATTAATAATTTCCTGAGGCAAACCCTCTAGTCTTTTAAGAAAACTAGCTCTATTTTCTAAATCATGCGCCCTATACTTTTCTTCCTCTGGATTAACAATTCTTACCACCTCCTCACCCACATCTGATGAATTAATTTTACTCTCAACACCTGCCCCAGATTGAGCCGCAATTTTTGCTTCAATATTTCCGTCCATATATTTTAGATTATTTTATAGGAGTATCATAGCCTGTTTTATAAATATAATCAAATAAAATAAGAAGGCCAAAATGGTTCCATCCCCAGTATGCCAGTACTTTTTGATCTATATTTACAACATAAAAGGACTTCGCCGAAGCGAAATCCTTTTTTGGTGGACCCTACCGGGATCGAACCGGTCACCTCTTCCATGCCATGGAAGCGCTCTACCAAATGAGCTA
>JAPLWR010000064.1 GCA_026396495.1 Candidatus Magasanikiibacteriota bacterium
CAAAAAGATATTTGAGGAATGATAGGGCCGGAGACCTTTTTAATTGGGTTGTTCGGTGTTAAAATAGTTGTAGGTAGATTAAACAATGATTATAATTTTATGGCAAAACAATTAGATCTTCAGCGCCAAGCAAAGAAATTTGATAGGTTAGAAATTTTGTTCATTTTTGTTATTCCGTTTGTTTCTTTTTTTCTGGGCAAATTTTTCAAATCTTTTAGTACGATCTATGCTTTTTTGATTGGACTTTTTCTAGGTATTTTAACTTTTGGGATGGTGTGGTTGAGTAGGTGGGCAAAGGGAAGAAGTTTAAATTTCATGAAAGGTTGGAGAGGGGAACAGTATGTAAAAAAAATATTAAGTCAGTTGCCTCAAGATTATAAATATTTTAAATCTGACAAATTACCGTATGCTGATTTTTTAGTAGTTGGAAATAATACAATATTTTGTCTAGAGGTAAAAAATATTAATGGCAAAATTACTTACAATCCACAAACACATCAACTGTTAAGAAATTATAGCCCTTTTGATAAAGATTATTTAAAACAGACTAAACGAAATGCTCTTGAGACAAGTCATTTAGTAAGAGAACAATTAGGTATTGATGTTTTTGTAGTTCCAGTTTTAGTTTTTTCTGGGAAAGGTGTTTCCTTAGAATTAGAAACTAGTATTGAGGGTGTTGACGTTATAAATTCCAATGAGCTTTTACGGTATCTTCAGGCTCAGAATGGATATAAAAAATTCTATAAAGAACAACAAGAAAAAATTTATAAC
The DNA here is from genome assembly GCA_026396495.1 of Candidatus Magasanikiibacteriota bacterium. Taxonomy (GTDB): domain Bacteria; phylum Patescibacteriota; class Patescibacteriia; order Magasanikbacterales; family UBA10003; genus GWC2-40-17. Next base: position 772 of record JAPLWR010000064.1, read on the forward strand.
ATCCTTGTTTGATTATTTTAAGTTATTTTATGGTTAAACTTACCAAAGAAATTTTTTATCAGCAATTTAAAAATATTAAAAATCAATTTATATTGTCTTTGAAATTGTTTGATTTATTGGAATATGAAGAATGTTTGAAAATAATGGAAAAGTTTCATTTTTCTGAAGAGAAAATTTTCTTACCTTTTAAAGAAGTGGTTAAACCTATAAGAGAATCATTAACTAGTGATAAAAAAAGTTTTAACTATTTAAAAAATGAATTTCAAAAAAATCAATTCAAAGTTACCTGTATTAACTTATGTGAATTATTCAAGGGTTACGGACAAGTGTATGATATTGTAAAAGGGAAGAACTGGTTAATTTTTTTAATGAATTTAAGAAATTCTCTCGGACATGGGGTTAATGCTGAATGGGACGTTAATACGTATAAAACAGATGAGATATATTACATCAGAGTATCTGATAATAAAAAAATAGTTATTGACGAGGGATTAAATGATGAAAACATGATGTATCACCATATTGGCGGTCTCGTCACATTATGTGACATGGTTGTTTTTCTAGACAAAGAAATACAGGATAATATCTTAAACAAAATAGTGGAGGACTGAGTTTCTTTGTCTTATACCACGGGGCGCTACACAATGTCTCATTTGTCTCATTTCCGGTATCTAGACCCCGACTCACATGCCTCAAATTAACCTTTGGACAAATACCCCTAAAAGCCTTACACTGATTGTAGTTTGCGGGTACCTAACTCATCCTCCCCGCCAAGACTTTTTAGTATCGGATAGACCCAGGTGGCCGAAGAAAAATAGCAATAATTTAATTTATGAAATTGACAAATGATAGTTATATAGTTTACATAGGCACAAAAAATTTCATTGAAAAATATTTTAGAGATAAAGATGGTTGGGTAAAAATTTCTGCAAAAGGTAATAAATTTCGCATGACAGCGGAACAGTTCCTCAATCATCTATTACCAGCCATAGCTAATATAAAGCCAGGATTAACATGGAAGGTTGAATATAAATACAAGAAAGAAGCAAAATCTACTAAAGAAAAGATTTAGATTATCCTATTTCGATTCAAGTGGGGTAATGACTAAAATAGAAAAGAAGCCACGTTGATTATATACTGTTTATCAAAAAATATGGATCAAAAGATTCTTGAACATCATCTCCAATTTAGTACCTTTACCGATCCCGGTTGTTACAAGGTTTTTTTACAGTCTCTTCCGGATGGTGTGAAAGATCTTGGTAATTTGATCAGTCATCAAATTATTCATCGCGAAACTTTAAAAGAAGGTAATACCAATGCTAATTGGGATAAACGATATGGTGATATGGACGAATTTCCGTGGTATAGATTACGCAGTGAGGACGGTGTTTTAACGAATGCCGTTTCGATGGTCGCTGAGTTGTGGCGGTTGGATAAAAGCGGTTTTTTGTCTGATA
>JAPLWR010000101.1 GCA_026396495.1 Candidatus Magasanikiibacteriota bacterium
CCAGTGCTTCTTCTTCCGCCTCAGTCTATAAACCTAGAGAAGTCGTAATCACCGGTTCTTTAACTACTATCAACGGAAAAGATTTGTCAGTTAAAGTAATTCGTATTATCCCAACCCAAGTTAAAAATTTTTCTGGGACTTATCCAGCCAAGGATTCTGTAATTATTGCTCGTTTAATTGATACTTCCAAAACAGTTCGTAAATATTCCGGCAAGGCAGATTTATCAGAATTGGCCGTAGGCGACAGCGTTTCTATTAATGGTCGTTTACTAGCTGATGGCACAGTGGAAATAAAACAAGTGAGAGATCAATCCATTCACAAGACTTTTATAGATCCTAAGGGGTTAATTACTGTCGTTGATGTGGCTGGTAATAATTTCACAATCAAAAAAGGTGATAAGGAGACCAAAATATTTGTAACCAGTAACACAAAATTCTATAAAGGAAAATCAACTACCCCTATCAGCGGTATTGCTGATTTAACTATTGGTGATGAGGTAAAGGTTCAAGGAGTTGTGCGTCAACAGAGTGATGAAATTAATGCTGATGCCATAACCATAGTAACTGACAAATCTTACGTGGACGCTAAAAAACAAGCTGCAGTACAAAAAGAAAAGACTCGTTTAGAAAATTTATTGGCTAATTTAGAAAAACAGATACAAAAAATTAAAGATCAATTAGCTAATTTAAAGTAGTTGATATTAAAAAAGACCCGGAGTTAAATCCAGGTCTTTTTATTTTAGGTTTTTTATTAAGTAGGTTCCTTCAAGTTCGTATCCCAGTTTTTTGTAGTAACCCCTTACTCCAATGCCAGAAATTACAGCTAGTTGTTTTATTTTTTGGCGCTGGCAAATTTTTTCAGCTTCAGCTAACAAACGCCCACCTAGTCCTATGTGTTGACTGGCTCCTTTTCTTTTTCCACCAATTTTTACCAGTTGTCCATAAATATGAAGTTCTCTAATAAAAGCAGGATAGATTCCATTTTTATCAATTCTTAAACGACAAAAACCATAGACAGCTTGGCGCTTTGCGTCTTCAAAACTTAAAAAATATTCCTGGCCACTAGAGGCAGTATATTTTTCTATAAATATTTTTACTTTTTTATTTTTTTGTTTAGTTCGGTGTCCTATTTCACGGCATCTTAAACATGAACAAGTAAAACCACGCTCTAGCAATTCTTTTTGGATAGTTTCGCGTAGATTAGTAACTTTGTTGCCGGCCATGATTTCTGTAGCAGGAATATCTCTAATCAAACGCGAGATACGGCAATAACGGGGGATTATCTCCGCTTTGACTTTGATTAACATTTCTATTAATTTTTTGTCGGAGTAAGGTTTATATAGTCCTTTTTTATACCAAGTGTATAGTTCTGAATGTTTGACTACTGAGCAAGGATAAATTTTGATCATGTCTGGTCTTAAATCAGGATCAGTAAAAACCTCTTTAATCATTTTAAAATCTTTGGCAGGAGTTGAACCCGGCAATTGGGGCATTAAATGAAAATCTAATTTAAAACCATAGTGGCGCAAAAGTTTAGAAGCTTGTTTGGCCTGTCCTAAAGTATGTCCACGTTTGGTTAATTTTAAAATTTTATCATCAGTATGTTGAATACCCAATTCTATTCTAGTGCACCCCAAAAGACGCATTTGTTCTACTGTAATCAATGTGATTAGATCAGGTCTAGTTTCTAAAGTTAAACCCACAATGCGTGATCTGGCTGTTTCATTTTTGTTTTGTTGAATAAAAAGCTTAGATAAATTAATAGCAAGGCTAGTTTTCTTAGTTTTTTTAGGAAAATCATTGCAAGCTCTGAAACATTCTTTGATGAACCACATCTGATAATTCCAAGGATAACTATTCCAGCTTCCACCTTTAACAATCAACTCCACTTTGTCTGTGGGGTGTCCGTTGCCATAAAGCATGCTAAGTCGGGAGAAAACTTGATTATAAGGGTCAAAATTGTTAAAATAAGCACGCTGGGCAGCTGGCTCACTCTTTAGGTAGCTTTTGGGCATGTCTAATTCTTGTGGGCAATAAACACACTTTCCTGGACAGGCCCAGGGTTTTGTTAAGACAGTCACCACGGCCACACCTGACAAGGTGCGTACAGATCTTTTTTGTAAGATTTTTTCTAAA
>JAPLWR010000006.1 GCA_026396495.1 Candidatus Magasanikiibacteriota bacterium
AGTACACCAGAATGGCTTATGGTTTGCCTATGTCCGTTGATACCTTGGTATTGTATTACAATAAAGATTTATTAGACCAAGCTGGTATTGCTACACCACCTAAAACTTGGGCAGATTTTCAAAAAGATGTTATTATTTTAGCTAAAATTGATCAAAACAATGATATTATTAGGGCCGGTGCCGCTATTGGTACTAATAAAAACGTAGATCGGGCAGGAGATATTTTATCCTTACTTATGATGCAAAATGGAGTAGTGATGGCTAATGATGCAGGTACTCCTACTTTTAATCAAGTGCCAGCTGGTTGGAGTGGTTCAATGCCTCCAGCTGAGCAGGCTTTGCAATTTTATACTGATTTTGCCCAACCTACTAAGCAAGTTTATACTTGGAATGATAAAATTTCCGGTTCTTTAGATGCTTTCGTACGCGGTCAAGCTGCTTTTTTCATCGGCTATGGCTATCATTTAGGTTTTATTAAAGCCAACGCTCCAAAATTAAATTACAGTATCGCCCCTATTCCTCAGGTTAATCCAGAAATGCCTACCAACTTTGCTTATTATTGGCTGGAGACTGTTTCTAAAAAAACTAAATATCCAAATGAAACTTGGGATTTTATTCTTTTTGCTACTAACCCCCAAAATGTAGTAAAATATCTTAATAAGACAGGCAAGGTTGCAGCTTTAAGAGAATTAATTCCTAGTGAAAAAGAAAATGTTGATTTAGCTGTTTTTGCCAATCAATTACTGACGGCCAAAAGTTGGTACAAGGGCCAAGACGCGGAAGCGGCTGATATGTATTTTAGAGAAATGATTGATGCAGTTTTAAATAAAGAAAATTTAAATGATGCTGGAGTTTATAACAAAGCAGTTAATAATGCCGTTGGCAAAATTCAACAAACATTGTATGTTGCGCCTAAATAAAATTTTAATAGTAGTGTTAGTCAGCGTAAGTTTTTTAGGGTGGGTTGGCGAGGTTAAGGCTCAGGACGCAGAAAAGCCAGTGGTTTGTAATTTATCAACTACTAATGATGATAGAGGACAACCCTTAAAAAATGATTCTTGGTTTTTACCTGATTGCGTTTATTTTGAGGGAACTTCCGTCCAAAGAGATTGCGGCTGCAGAAATATTAATGTTTTTGTTCAACTTTTAATTAATGCGGCTAATAAGATTTTAATGGTGGTGGGTGGTGTGGCCTTAATTATGTTTATTTATGGCGGATTTGTAATTTTAACTGCAGCTGGTGGTGATAATGTGAAGAAAGGTAAGGAAACACTAGTGGCAGCAGTAATTGGTTTAGTTATTATTTTCTCCGCACAGTTGTTATTGAATTTTGTTTTAAAAATTGTAGTGGAACAGGCTCCTGTTAAACCAAGTGCTAAAGTTGAGGGAGTACAAATTAATGTTCCTGAAGTTAAACCTAAGTAGTTTTTTATGTTCAAGAAAAAAATATTCAGCCTTACCTTGCTGATTGTCCTAAGTCTTGGTTTTTTTTATTCTCCAGTTGTATTGGCTCAAAGTGGTGATGCTCCAGCCGAAACTATTCAAGATTGCTTTACTAAAGCCCAAACTGAAAGGCAGGATTGTTACGGTACCAATACCCCAGAAACTTTAGCGG
>JAPLWR010000020.1 GCA_026396495.1 Candidatus Magasanikiibacteriota bacterium
CTTGTCTTTTACTGATTTCTTAAAAAAGGAACTTAAAATAGATATTAGAAGCTTGCACCCAGGAAATTATCTAGAAGCAGTTGATCCAATACCCTTAGATAGGGATTTATCTGTGGCTTTGGGCAAAAAAGCAGTTGATTTAGTAGAAGCTGAACAATTTAACTTGGCAGTTTGTGTTAAAAGAGATGATTGGACTAAGACAGAAGTACAGGTTGGGACAGCTACTTTAGAAAATATGGTAGGCAAGGGACGTTACAAATTTTTAGAAGAGGATATGTTTGATTTTGAAAAATTTCAAGTTAAACAAAAATTTTTAGATTACTTAGCGCCAGTCTTTCCTAACTATCCAGATAACCAGGTGAAAGAATATTTGGCGTTGCAAGAAAAAATTACCAAGAAACTGATGTAGTTATGAAAAATAAGAACTTTTTTTACCTACAATACGACAAAATAAATTGGCAAAACCAAGAAAAAACAGAAATTAATTATTTTGTTAACGACTACATCATCAGTGAAATTATCTCTAAGAAAAAAAGTCCCAGTATTAAAATCTTTGATATTGGTTTTGGGATTGGTTTTTTTCTCAAGATGCTTTATCACAGTTTAATTACTATTTTTGATGAGTTAATTATTGAAGGATGCGAGCCGTCAGACAAAAACTATCAATTTTCCCTTAAAAAGCCCTTAAAAGTGAAGGAAGGAGTTAAAATACAAACTTATAACAGCACTTTTTTAAATACAGAAACTAAACAAAAATTTGATTTCATAACTGCCATTTACGTCTTTCCGCATTTTGTCCAAGATGAATTTGATGCTACAGCCAAAAAAATAAATGAAATGCTGGAACAAAATGGTCAATTTATTTTAGTTGTAGCCAATGAAGCTTACCTGGAAGAAAAACTTAAATCCATGCAGGACTTATTTATTGAAAGAAATGTGATTGAATACAACGGGAAAAAATACAAAGAGGTACTACACTATTCTGACATTCCTAAAATTGGAAAAATTATTGACTACAATAGAGAAGAAAAATTTTATCTGGATTTATTTAAAAATAACGGACTGGAATTAGTTTCTAAAAAAGATTTAAATGATAATGGTTTCCTTTGTACAGTTTTTGTTTTTGAGAAGAAATAAATTATTTTTTAGCCCCACCAGCATTGAAAGGAGGTAACAATGACCGGGTGGCGAAAGCTCTACCACAACATGTTCAATGTGAAGTTCGCTGTCATTTCAGCCGCCTTTAACGGGTTGATTGCAATGATAGTGAACATAGCACACAGCCCTGAGCAGTACTTAATGGCGGGATTGGCACAGGTGGCCTCAAGCTTCCTATCAACTGGAGTCACAGCAAGAGTAGTACAACACTTTTCGCCTATCCGATCCGCGCCTATTTCGTACTTCTTTGGTAGTCTGGTGCCTGCAACCATGACGTTTGCAATGAGTTTGACATTCCACCTTTGGAACAACACACCAGAGGTTCTGGCAAGTTGTGTGGCTCCGACAGTAATCAGCTACACGACTAGCTACATCACAAACTACATCACTCGACGTGGCTATATGCTACCTGGCAACTACAAGGAGATACAAAAATAATCCCGCGCCAGTCTCCGAACAAGACTAGCGTGGGATACTTCTTCAATGAATGTAGAGCTAGTAAATAATTTTTTTTTCAAAAATAAATTTAAACTATGAATAAAAAAATATTAGTTTTAATGATAGTCATGGTATTAATTCTAGGTGGTGCTGGTTGTATCAAACAAACTGATCAACAGGTAGCAGAGGATTTTTGTAAAGATAAACAGGGAGCAGATTGGGCAGCATCTTATGTTGAAGATTTTAAAATAGACCCCACCCAACTAATGGGTTGCAAAGAAGCCATTAGTCTTTTACAAACATGCGGTCCTGATATGAAACCCCACATGGAAAAAGGAGTAATTTTAAGAGGAAGTTACCCCACTTTTAAATCTTCCCATGGAAATAATGGGTGTTTGATTGGTGAAGTGAATTTACAAACTCGTAAAGTACTCTGCCAAGAGGTTGGCTGCACAATAAATTAAATAATACCCCCCCTTATGAAAATATTTTACGCCGTTGCCACAATTATCTTTATTGTTATAATGGTGTCCGTTTTTAAACAATGGCAAAATGAAAAAGAAACTAACTTTAAACAACAAAACAAACTATCTTATTGTAGTGATGAAATAGGTAAACAAATAGATTGCAGAACATCTCAAAAATACGGCAAGGTATTCATGCATTCTTTCGGTTCTACATGTGAGATAAAAGCAAAAGATGCTAATAAAGAATGCACATATAATGATGAGTGCGATAAAGGTTGTGTATATACAGATCAGAAGGCAACAGTTGGTAAGTGTGATAGTTATTGGGGTGATAATGACGGTGTCACAACTTGCACACGTAAGAGAGGAACAAATATCCAATGCTCACTGGATATTTCTTGAAATAAGATTATACCCCCCACTAAAGACACCCACAACAAAAAATACTCCGCTTTAACGGAGTATTTTTTAATTTATAATTTGAACCATACAATTTACACTTTTATAATTTAGAAACACTACCCCCGGCACTTGCCTACTTTTGCAGGACCGGGTTGGGTCCAACTATCATCAGCGCCAGAGTGCTTAACTTCCGTGTTCGGAATGGGAACGGGTGTGACCACTCCGCTTAAAGCACCGGAGGTGGTGTTTCCAAAGTTATAAAAGGTCTTAAACTAACCAATAAAATTACAATCGTCAATTCAAAGTCTTCAGAAAGACAGAGAAGAGAACGACTAATTAGTATTCCTCGGCTCAAACCCTTGCGGGCCTTACACCTGGAACCTATCAACCCACTCATCTAGTGGGAGTCTATGAAATTTAATCTTGAGGACGGCTTCCCGCTTATATGCTTTCAGCGGTTATCCGCGCCGAACATGGCTACTCGGCAATGCAGTTGGTACTACAACCGATAAACCAGAGGTTTGTTCTTCCCGGTCCTCTCGTACTAAGGAAGAGCCCTCTCAAATTTCCGCGCCCGTGGTAGATAGGAGACCGAACTGTCTCGCGACGTTCTGAACCCAGCTCGCGTACCGCTTTAATAGGCGAACAGCCTAACCCTTGGGACCTTCTTCAGCCCCAGGATGCGATGAGCCGACATCGAGGTGCCAAACCAGATCGTCGATATGGACTCTTGGATCTGATCAGCCTGTTATCCCCGGAGTAGCTTTTATTCGTTGAGCTTCGACCATCCTACATTGGATCGTCGGATCACTATGTTCCTCTTTCGAGACTGCGCGTCTTGTTGGACTTGCAGTAAAGCAAGCTTGTGCCATTACACGTCCAGCTCCGTTTCCATTGGAGCTAAGCTTACCTTTGTAAACGCCTCCGTTACATTTTAGGAGGCCACCGCCCCAGTCAAACTACCCACCAGATACTGTCCCTCCCCTAGGATGACTAAGGGTGGTTAGAATTAAAAATACCTAAGGGTGGTGTCTCATCGGCGAGCCATATTGCTATGGCTCTCCCACCTACACTGAACATAGAAATTGTTAATTCAATACCAAGTTGTAGTAAAGCTTCACGGGGTCTTTTCGTCTAACCACGGGTAGGAGGCATCTTCACCTCCCTTGCAATTTCGCCGAGTCCCTCGTTGAGAGAGTTTTCAAGTCGTTATGCCATTCGTGCGCGTCGTAACTCACACGACAAGGTATTTCGCTACCTTAGGACGATTATAGTTATCGCCGGCGTTCATCAGCGCTTCAGATCAGAGCTGCCCCCGTATTGCTACGGGATGACCCCTCCCCTTAACGTTCTGACACTGGCCAGGCATCAGCCCCTATACATTGCCTTGCGGCTTAGCAGAGACCTGTGTTTTTGTTAAACAGTCGCTTGAAATTGTTTGCTGCGTCCCAACATAAAGTTGGGAAATGCTTATTCCGAAGTTACGCATGCTTTTTTGCAGAGTTCCTTAACGAGGGTTCTCTCGTACACCTTGGCACACTTACGCCCACCCACCTGTGTCGGTTTGCGGTACGGATTTCGTATTTTTAACGCTTAGCATCTTTTCTTGGCACTACACCAACCTGAATTGATTCCACCTTGCGGCTTCATCTCTACCTTGCGGTACGTATATAACCAAAATACGCTCACATCTTCGTAATGCGTCAATGCTAAACAAAAATACGAAAGTGGCCGAATATTAACGGCCTCTTCCATCGGCTACCCTGCCCCGAAAGGCAGACTCACCTTAGGCTCGACTAACCCTGGGTCGATTTGCGTTGCCCAGGAAACCTTGGGTTTACGGTGTTTTGGGTTTTCACCAAAATTTGTGCTACTTATGCCAACATTCTCTCTTCTTGCCGCTCCACCAGCCCTCGCGGGTCCGACTTCGCTGCGACAAGAATGCTCCTCTACCAATCCTTACTAATAAATTAGTAAAAATTTCCTATCTTCGGTACTACGTTTAGCCCCGGTACATTTTCAGTGCAGAATAACTTGACCAGTGAGCTGTTACGCTTTCTTTAAAGGATGGCTGCTTCTAAGCCAACCTCCTGGTTGTTTAAGTCGTTCCACCTCTTTTTACACTTAACGTAAATTTAGGGACCTTAGATGAGGATCTAGGCTGTTTCCTTTTTGTCCACTGGAGCTTAGCCCCCAGAGACTGACTCCTGGAATATTAATTATTGGCCTTCGGAGTTTGGTTGAAACAAGGCAGATTGCTCCGCCACGTCTCATTCAGTGCTCTACAACCAATAGGAACTTCCAAGGCTAGCCCTAAAGCTATTTCGAGGAGAACCAGCTATCACCGAATTCGATTAGAATTTCTCTCCTAACCACAACTCATCCCCTAGTGTTGCACGGCTAGTGGGTTCGGTCCTTCCCCTGTCTTTCGACAGGGTTCAACCTGGCCATGGTTAGATCATCCGGCTTCGGGTCTTATATGTGCGACAAACGCGCTATTAACGCTCGCTTTCACTACGCCTCGGGACCGTAAGTCCTTAAGCAAGCCGCACACAATAAACTCGTTGGCTCATTCTTCAATAGGAACGCCGTGACCCTGTTATACTTGCGTATAACTAGGGCGCCGACTCCTTGTAAGCATATGGTTTCAGATACTATTTCATCGCCCTCACCGGGCTACTTTTCACCTTTCCCTCGCGGTACTTGTTCACTATCGATCATTAGAAGTATTTAGTCTTGGGCCAGTAGTCGGCCCGGATTCACACAGGATTTCACGAGTCCTGTGCTACTTGTGAATAATCAAAACGAAGTAGTAATTTATTTCACGTACGGGATTAGCACCCTCTATGATTACTTTTTCCAAAGTATTCCGTTATAAACCACTCTTTTTTCTCCGTCTGTTTTTATAGGAAAACAACTCGATTACCACGCAACACCTTATAAGATATAGCCCTATAGCCCCAAACAGCTCACGTAATTTTAACTTGCATCAAAACTCGCCTAACTGGTTGATCTTAAAAGGTTTAGACTTCTCCCCTTTCGCTCGCCACTACTTAGGGAATGTATGACCTATTTATTTTCCTCTGGCTACTGAGATGTTTCACTTCGCCAGGTATACCCCGCATCTTGCGACGCGGTCTCTTGGTTCAACGCCAAGAGGGGTTGCCCCATTCAGAGATCTCCGGATCAAAGGTTGCTTGCCACCTCCCCGAAGCTTATCGCAGGCTGCTACGTCTTTCATCGTCTTCTAATGTCTAGGCATCCACACATATGCTCTTACGCTCTTCTCCATCTTTATGGAGACTTTAATTATCTTTTTATCTTTATTGACTCTTTGCAAAAATTGCAATTTTACCCTTTTTAATTTAAGACCTAATGTAAATTGTCAAAGTTCAGATTTTCCTTTCAACCATTTTGTTCCATTCACCCTGATGATTCTTTTCAATTGTTGAAAGGATTCATCAAGAAAATTGGCATAAAAAAATCGCTTTTTCAAGCGATCACACGACAATAAAAGGAAGTCATGATCCGCTTGGAAATTTGGAAGCTAAAGTTTTTACCATATTTTGGTTGAAACTAAGGCAGAGGTCCAAACGGAGTTGATATTGAGTTCCAGACATTTTTAATGCCCTCACTCTTTCACAGCCAACCCGCTGTACATGACGATATTTTTAATGTGTTACTATTATAGACCAAACCTAAAAATATGTCAAGAGCTGGTGGGGATAATTTGTGGATAGAGTATTTCTTGGCTTATTTTACAGTAATTTGACCCACCATAGAGGGGTGGATAGCACAGTGATAACCATAGGCTCCGGGGATGGAAAAAGTGTATTGAAAAGTGTCTCCAGAATTTAGGGGTGAACTCTCAAAAGTTCCGGGTAGACTAACGATATGCTGAACTGAATCCAAATTAGTCCAAATAACAGTAGAGCCTGAAGTTACTTGTAAGTCAGCTGGTTGAAAAGAAAAATTTTGGATTGTGACATTGGCTTTGACAGACGCTGGAGGTTTTACTGGTGGTGGGGGGACGACAGGAACAGTGGTGTTAACTTGCGTAGTAGGAGGTACTGCGGAAGAAGATCCGGAAATACCAGGCCCCACTACTCCTGGCTGGTTGGCACTAGGTGTGGGCGCTTGCGGGGCAACAGTTTGATTTTGACATCCCACACCAATTAATAAAAATGCTGCTGATAAAGAAACTGCTAGAAAAATTTTGTTGTTCATATAATTAAAATAATTCATTTTTATACTTTTCTAAAAAAATTTTTAATTGTGAATGAATTTCCTTTGGCATGCTTTCCAATGTAAACCAAGTAACATCATCAAATTTATGTGGTTCGCCATTAGCCACCAAATCTTTATCCACTAATACTTTATAATCTAACATTAACCAATGAGTTGGTTGGCCCTCGTACTCTCTTAAGACATCTCTAAACCCAATAAACTCAAAATCTACCACGTCAGTACTATATTCTTCTTTAATTTCTTTTCTCAAAGTTTCTTCTGCTGTGCTGCCAAATTCTACTGCCCCACCACCAATATCCCAACGGCCTTTTTCATCCCGGGCATTTTGATTTCTTTTAGACATCACAATATTACCTGCCCCATCATGGCAGAAATAACATACACCCACACCAATGTGATCTGTACCAGATTTCATAGTGCTTATATTATATATCTAAAAAGGGAAAAATAAAAAGGGCAGGATTTTTCTCCTGCCCCAAAATTATCTAATCGGTTAATTCAGCTGTCAAAAACAATAAGATCACGAGGAGGCTTCAAACGCGCCTTAGCCAAACGAATCTGCTCCTGCAAATACTTGCGCAATTCTCCATAGGTCTTAATTTCTCGAGGGAAAAGAACTCTCAAGTAACATTTGCGACACAACAAGGCATCATGGGTCTTGGTAGCACGAAAACGATCCATCCACCCCCTACAATATTCATGAACACCTAATGAACCATCCAGAGACTGTTCATCTCGAGTATGATCAACCAAGCAAGGATAAATGGAAGAAGTGGGTTGAGGAAGTCTTTCTACCAAGACATCTCCTGCCGATGTCAGCATAATCAAAGGCAAGGGAAGACTGCGCGTAATTTCCTTTTGAACTACTTCAATCAGTTGATCCCTGCTCTCTCCATCTCGATCTTTGCCCACGATAACACGACAGAAAAGGGAATCAAGCCAACCAGTAGCAAAAAATTCGTTCTCATTTTCTTGGTTTACTACCTTGATAGCACAAGTTCGGTTGACACGATAAGTTTCACCGGTCCAACTGCCGTCCTGATCATTATAGTGACCATAAAGTTCTCCAGGAACCACTACCAATGAATCAAACCCAGCTGCAAGCACTAGTTGCTGAAGAGTTTGCATAACTTCTGCTGGCAATTCTTTGGGGTTTTTCCAATCATAACATGAGGCCAAATCCACAAATCGTTCAGCAAGAGAAGGGACACTCATTTTATCCTCCTTAGAAAAAAGTCAAAGAACTAAAACCAAATATATCTAAACATACCAAAATTAAACAGTCAAACAAAAAACAGGCTATCAACCTGTTTTCTTTTTTTATTGGTGCGCCGCCTGGGATTCGGACCCAGGACCTTACGCTTAAGAGGCGTTTGCTCTACCACTGAGCTAGCGGCGCAAAATTTAATCTATATTAATCTATAAAATAACTTTTTTTATAACTTTTGTCAAACTCCTGTTTTAATTTAATAAAAAAGGGCGTCTCTTTACCAACGCCCGATAATGTTACTTAATTGACCAAAGAGCTACCGCACCAAAAGATCCGTCTCTCTCTCAAAATCCTTCTGAGACATCCTAACCAATACCACACTGAGATTCCCAACATTTTGAGGCTCAAACCACAAATTGGGATTTGATTTCTGTGACTCAGTGTAAACAGCTCGGTTCAAATTGAGCCAATCTTCATCAAAAATGAACTCAACTGTAGGAACAGCCTTTGATTCATCGATGACAAATCGGAAGCTGCTGCAAGGCAAAACCGTAGAAACATATTCCCCTGAGGTCCTTCCCCAATAAAACTGCAATCGCTGCAAGCCAATATTGAGAAAGACCCTGCTCGGCATACGTTCGTCTGTCTGTATAATCCTGTGAAGAACACGCTGACCCAAAAAACCAATTTCCTGCATCTGATCTTTCCTGGGCCGCTCAGGTTGCCCTCCGCAACCGACAAAAAGAATAGCCGACGCCACCAAC
>JAPLWR010000110.1:0-3931 GCA_026396495.1 Candidatus Magasanikiibacteriota bacterium
CAAAATTATTTTAGAATGTATACCAAATTGTCTGGTATGACTGGAACTGCGGCAACGGAAGCAGAAGAATTTGCTAAGATTTATAAATTGGAAGTAGTGGAAATTCCTACCAACAGACCTATGGTGCGTAGAGATTCAGCTGACAGAATTTACAAAAATGAACAGGGTAAATTTTTAGCTGTGGCTAAAGAAATCAGAGAACGCAGTAGTAAAGGGCAACCAGTCTTAGTCGGTACTATTTCCATTGAAAAAAATGAAATTTTAAGTGAAATGTTGGCTAAAGAAGGAATTCCTCACAAAATTTTAAATGCTAAAAATCATGAAAGTGAAGCGGAAATTATTGCTCAAGCTGGTAAGTGGGGTGCGGTAACTTTGGCTACCAACATGGCTGGTCGCGGTGTAGATATTATTTTAGGTGGCACCCCAGTAAATCCGGAAGAAGCAAAAAAAGGTAGAGAGTTAGGTGGTTTGCATGTCTTGGGTACAGAACGTCATGAGTCCCGTCGTATTGATAACCAGTTACGTGGTCGCTCTGGTCGTCAGGGTGATCCAGGGTCTTCTCAATTTTATGTTTCTTTGGAAGATGATTTAATGCGTATTTTTGGATCAGATAGAATTAGAAAGATGATGGAATTTTTGAAAATTCCAGATGATATGCCGATTGAAAACAAAATGGTTTCCAAGTCTTTAGAATCAGCGCAGAGAAAAGTGGAAGGACATAATTTTGATATTCGCAAACATTTATTGGATTATGATGATGTAATTAATAAACACAGAACTGTTATCTATAAAAAAAGACGAGAGACTTTGGATCAGTATGAAAGAGAAAAAACCCTGTTGTTAAATCCAGAGACTAAAAACGTTATCCCGACCGAAGCGGAGGGATCTGTGTCTCTTCAAAAACGCATTTTAGATTTAGTGGAAAAAGAAATTGAGCAGTTTGTTTATTTTCATACGGGTGCTACTCAAGGTGGGGATTGGAATATTCAGGAAATTATTGAAACAGCTTCTACTGTTTTTACTTTAACAAGCGGGGAAAAAGAGGAGTTGTTAAAAATGGGCGGAACAGCTGATGGGCGTTTGCAAGAAGCAGAAGAAAGAACCAAAATTATAGAATTTTTAGTGGAATTATCTAAGAAACGTTGGGAGGAATTAGAAAAAGAAATCAAAAATCCAGAATTAATGTTGGAAATTGGTAAGGGAATTTTATTGCGCTCCATTGATACTTTATGGGTGGACCATTTAGTAGCCATTGATTATTTGCGCGCTGGTATTGGTTTGCGTGGTTATGGCCAAAGAGATCCCTTGGTAGAATACAAAAAAGAAGCTTATCGGTTATTTAATGAATTAGTCAGTTCCATTCAAAAAGAAGTTGTTTATAGCATCTATAAAGTTAGCGCTGGTGTAAAATTAGCGCCGTCTTTAATGCAACGCCAAGGTGTACAATTATCTGGAGCCCAAAAAGAAGCTGGCGCAGGGGGTCAAACAATAATTAGAAAAAAAGAATTTTCTGAAGATGCTGGCGGACATAAAGTTGGTAGGAATGACCCTTGTCCATGTGGTAGTGGAAAAAAGTTTAAGAAGTGTCACGGCGCCTAATTAAAAAGATATGTTGACAGTAAAAGCTTCAGCCAAATCAAGCAAAGTTCATGGCATTGGATTATTTGCTGACGAAAAAATTCTCAGGGGGGTGATTACTTGGAAGTTTCATCCCAAATTTGATATTTTGTTTGATCCTTTTGAAGTAAATAAAATGCCTGTTGATCAACAAGAATTGATTAAAAATTATGCCTATCTCTCCAAGGAAAGCGGCAAATATGTTTATTCAATTGACGACAGCCGTTTTACCAATCATTCCATCAAAAATAATATAGATAGTGTTTCTCTACCGGGAGAAATTGAAAAAGTTGGTATGGCTAATAAAGACATTGAACCTGGAGAAGAAATACTGGCTAATTACCGCCTCTTTGACGCTCATGATGAGAAAAGTACAGATGAATACCTGGATGTATAAAGGAAGTTTATCAACTTGCCAAAAATAAGCTTTTATCTTATAATACTCTCACCTTTAATTTAACTTAAAATACCTTATGGGAATTCGTGATATTCGCGTAACTAACGCAATTCCGCGCAATCGCATTAAATGGGGGACGGTTGCCGTGGTCATCTTACTTGTTTTTACTGCTCTTTTTTCTTTTCCTAATTCTTACAATCAATCTTCTGATTGGGTAAAAGCTAAGACTAAAATTAATTTAGGTCATTTACCATTTAATACTCCTTTTAGATTAGGTTTAGATTTGCAAGGCGGAACTCATTTAATATATGAAGCTGATGTTTCTAAAGTACCAGTAGGTAGTCGCACTGATTCCATGGATGGCGTGCGTGATGTTATTGAACGTCGTGTTAATGCTCTTGGTGTTTCTGAGCCTGTAATTCAAACAGACAGAACAGGAGAATCTTGGCGTGTGGTTGTTGAATTGGCTGGTGTTAAGGATGTAAATGAAGCCATCAAAATGATTGGTGAGACTCCAATTTTGGAATTTAAAGAGGCTGCTACAGCAAAATCCATGACCGCTGAACAAACTAAGGAAATGGAAACTTATAATAAAGAAGCTGAGAAAAAGGCCAATAGTGTCTTGCGTGAGGCTTTGGCTTATAAGGCAGATTTTGCTGCTTTGGCAACTAAATACTCTGAAGATCCAGGAAGTAAGACTAAAGGTGGAGATTTAGGTTGGTTTCCTGAAGGTGTTATGGCAAAACCTTTTGAAGACGCTGTAAAATCTTTAAAAATAAATGAAATTACAAAAAAATTAGTTAAATCAGATTTTGGTTATCACATTATTAAAAAGACAGGGGAGAGAGAAACAGAAAAAGATGGTCAAAAAATTAAAGAATATCAGGCTAGCCACATTTTAATCACAACTAAAAGTGAGGCTAATTATATCTCTAAAGATCAATGGCAAGTTACTGGTTTAGATGGTCAACAATTAAAAAAGGCTGCCGTACAGTTTGATCCAAATTCCGGCATGCCTACTGTTTCTTTAACTTTTAATGATGCAGGTAAGAAATTATTTGGTGAAATTACTGAACGCAATGTAGGTAAACAAGTAGCGATTTTTCTTGATGGAGAAGTAATCAGTGCCCCAGTAGTTAATGAAGCAATTAAAACGTTTAAATGCTGGTGCCTTGCCAGTACCAATTACTTTAATTGGTCAACAAACAGTTGGGGCTAGTTTGGGTATGGATTCCTTAACCAAAAGTTTGTTTGCTGGTTTGATTGGCTTTGCTTTAGTAGCCTTGTTTATGATTTTCTTTTATCGTTTACCAGGTTTAATTGCTGTTTTTGCTTTGATCCTTTATACCTTTGTGGCCTTGACTGTCTTTAAATTAGTTCCCGTTACCTTATCTTTAGCTGGTATTGCTGGCTTTATTCTTTCTATTGGTATGGCCGTCGATGCTAATGTGTTGATTTTTGAACGCACCAAAGAAGAATTACGCCGTGGTCTTTCTATTACTCAGGCTTTAAATGAGGGTTTTAGTAGAGCCTGGTTATCTATTAGAGATTCTAACGCTTCTAGTTTAATCACTTGTTTTATTTTAGTTTGGTTTGGCACAAGTGTAGTCAAAGGCTTTGCTGTTACTCTGGCCATTGGTATTTTAGTAAGTTTATTCTCTGCTATTACTGTTACTAGAATTTTATTGCATTTTATTGGTCCTTGGGTACATCACCCACGTTGGTTTTTAGGTAGCCGTAATGATAAATAAATTTTCATCTATGATTAACTTCAATCTTGTAAAGAACAAAAATTATTTCTTGATGTTTTCCGGAGTTTTGATCGCGGCTAGTTTGGTTTCTTTTTTAATGTGGGGTTTAAAACCCGGTTTAGATTTTACCGGAGGCTCCTTATTAGAAGTAGATTTTAAAGATCAA
>JAPLWR010000110.1:3958-21885 GCA_026396495.1 Candidatus Magasanikiibacteriota bacterium
CAACTAACCAAGTGTTAGAAGAAAAACTAATTCCTTTGGTGGAAAAGCCTGTGATTATTCCAACAGGAGACAAGGGTGCTATCATTAAAATGAAATTAATTGATGAAGCCAAACATCAACAAGTTTTTTCAGCTCTTAAAGAATTATCTGGAAGTGCCGAAGTGGATTCTGTTAAAGAAAAAAGATTCGAAATGATTGGTCCAACTGTTAGTTCTGATCTGCGTACTAAATCATTTTTAGCTATCGTTTTTGTTTTATTAGCTATCGTAGCCTATATTGCCTTGGCTTTCCGTAAAGTGTCCAGGCCTGTTAGTTCTTGGAAATTTGGTGTGGCTGCGGTTTTGGCTTTGCTCCATGATGTGATTATCCCAGTTGGTGTTTTTTCTGCACTGGGTCATTTTATGGGGATTGAAGTTGATACTTTGTTTGTGACCGCTTTATTAACCGTGTTGGGTTTCTCTGTTCATGACACAATTGTAGTTTTTGATAGAATCAGAGAAAACCTCTTAAAATTCCCTCGTGAAAATTTTGATGAAATTGTTAACAGAAGTATTAATCAAACATTTGTACGTTCTATCAACACATCTTTAACGGTGTTGTTGGTACTCTTAGCTACCTTTTTCTTTGGTGGCGAATCTGTTAGATATTTTGTTTTGGCTTTAATTGTTGGTGTATTTTTTGGTACTTACTCCTCTATTTTTATTGCCAGTCCTATTCTCGTTATCTGGAATCGCTTTTCTTCAAAAAAAGGTGTATAATATAATAAGTCTAATTAAAGCAAGACTTATTATAAGGAGGCTTTAAGTTTTGTAACCAAAACTTATTATGGATTTTGGTTCTTTGATGACTTACACTTACAATGAAAATCCTGCCATGAAGCACGGGGCATCAGGTCTTTTGACTGCCGTGCTGTTTTTGGTTTTTTTGGGTGGTTTTTTCTCTGGTATTTTAGGTTGGAAATGGTCTTTTATTGTTATTGCTATCTGGAGTTTTTGGTATCATCGTAGATTTTTAGGTTTGATGATTAAAGTTAAAACTTATGATGAAATTTTAAGAGATGCTATTTCTTTTGGAGTAATGTTGTTTTTTGTTTTTGTTTTTTGGATGGGGTATTTTGCTGGTCCTAAAAATTGGTGGTGGTTATGTTTTCCTTTGGTATTCGTTTACATTGGTTTAAGTAGAGTAATTCAAAAGCCTTATACTGGTGGACACTAAAATTATGCCTTCTTTTGCCATTAATATTAATTGGGATTATTTACAGGCTCTAGGTAATTTTTTATTATACGCTCCACCCACAAGAGTGTATCTTTTCTTATTTACCCATGGTGGCTGGTTTGTTTTGATGTTAGCTCTACATCGTTTATTTTTGGAATTTTATATGTATAATCGGTGGGGTGCTTATTTGGGTAAGCTAAAATGGATTTTTTTGGCAGTAGACGTCCCCAAGGGTAATGAACAAACACCTAAGGCAGTAGAACAAATTTTTGCTCATTTGGCTGGTGCTCATAAAAATCCCGATATGGAAGAAGCCTATTTAGCGGGTTATGTTCAGCCCTGGTTTAGTTTTGAAATTATTAGTATAGAAGGTTATACGCAGTTTGTTATTGGTTTAGTAAAAAAATATCGTGATTTAGTGGAAGCGGCTGTTTACGCTCAGTATCCAGATGCAGAAATTACCGAGATAGAGGATTATGCTAAAGGTTTTCCAGAATATTTTCCAAATAAAGAATATGACCTTTGGGGGTCAGAGTATGTTTTTACTGGTAAAGAACAAGTTTACCCCATTAGGACTTATGCAGAATTTGAACACACTAGTGCTGAAAATGTTTATAAAGATCCACTAGCGGCAATGCTTGAAACCTTAAGTCGTTTAGGTAAGGGAGAATTTGCTGGTGTACAAATTTTAATCAAACCAATTGATAATGAGTGGACAGCTCTTGGTGTGGATTGGCCTGAAGGGTGGAAAGAACATGGCAAAGATGTGGTTAAAAAGATGACTGGGGCTCCAGCTAAAAAATCTGCACCAGGAATAGTTTCCCAAATTGGGTCTATGCCTGGTAAAATTTTTGATACCACCGCTCAAAGTATTTTTACGGAATATGGAGCGATTGGGGGAGCGGTAGATGAAAAAAAGAAAGAAGAAATGCCTTCTTTAATGTTGCATTTACCTCCGGGTTATAAAGCGGCCATAGAAAAAGTGGAGCAAAAAGTTTCTAAAATTTGTTATGCTACTAAGATTCGTTTTATTTACTTAGCTAAAAAAGAATCTTACGATAAAAATAGAGCAGCCTATGGTTTTACAGGCGCCATGAAGCAGTTTAATACAGAAAATCTTAATGGTTTTAAACCAGAAATGCATAAAATTGGGACACATGTACATTATTTTTTCAAAGAACCTCGTTTGAATTGGCGTAAAACCAGATTGGCTGTAAACTATAAGAATCGTAGTCGTTGGAAAGGTGCCTCAGAATTTTTAATGAATATAGAAGAGTTAGCTTCTGTTTGGCATTTTCCTATGCTTACTGTTAAGGCTCCGATGGTGGCTACAGCTGAAGCTAAAAAAGGGCAGCCTCCAGCTTCTTTACCTACAGAACGGGCTGGTGGGTCAATCAAAGCTATTGAAAGAAAAAGTATACCTCCACCTAATCTGCCTATTTAGTTATTTAATATGGAACCTGAAAATCAACCAGAACCAATACCCGAACCAGAAAAATTAGATGAAATAACTTATTTTGCTGAGACCAACTTTCGTGGTCAAAAGCGTCGTTTTGGTATTAGAGTAGATGACCGCCGCCGTCATATGTATTTGCTTGGTAAAACAGGTATGGGTAAAAGTACATTGATGGAACAAATGATCATCTCAGATATTTATAATGGTAACGGTGTGGGGTTGGTAGACCCTCATGGTGATTTTGTGGAAAAGATTTTAGATTATATTCCTAATCACCGTATTAATGATGTAATTTATTTTAACCCAGCTGATCAAGATCACCCCATTGGCTTTAATGTGATGGAGTCAATCGATCCCAGGCATAAACATTTAGTCGCCTCCGGTCTTATGGGTGTTTTTAAAAAGATTTGGCCAGATGTCTGGAGTCCAAGAATGGAATACATTTTAAATAATTGTATTCTTGCTCTTTTAGATTATCCCGGCTCTACACTTTTAGGTATTAATCGTTTATTAGTAGATAAAGAATTCAGAAAAAGAGTGGTGGCCCAAATTAAAAATCCCGTAGTTAAAACTTTTTGGGTTGATGAGTTTGCTCATTATACAGAAAAATTTGCCACTGAAGCTATAGCACCTATTCAAAATAAAGTTGGTCAATTTTTGTCTTCTTCTATTATTCGTAATGTTTTGGCGCAAGTAAAATCCACTATCAATATTAGAGAAATAATGGATAATCAAAAAATATTTCTAATCAATTTGTCTAAAGGACGTGTAGGTGAAGAAAATATGCGTCTTTTGGGTGGTATGCTTATTACAAAAATTCAATTAGCTGCCATGGAAAGAGTAGATGTTCCAGAACAGGATCGCAAAGATTTTTTTCTTTTTGTGGACGAGTTTCAAAATTTTGCTACGGAATCATTTGCTAATATTTTATCTGAGGCTAGAAAATATCGTTTAAGTTTAATTTTAGCCCATCAATATATTGAACAGTTAGAGGAAGAAGTAGCAGCGGCTGTTTTTGGCAACGTAGGTACTTTAATTTGTTTCAGAGTGGGAGGTGAAGACGCTGAATTTTTGGCTAAAGAATTTGAACCAGAATTTTTAGCCGAGGATTTAGTTAATTTGGGGAAATATAATGTTTATCTAAAATTAATGATTAATGGTGTTACGTCTTCACCATTTAGTGCCTCTACTTTTGTGGGTGAATTTCAAAAAACTGGCAATGCGGAAAAGGTAATTAAGGTTTCCAGAGAAAGATATACAGAAGATAGGGAAGTGATTGAAGAAAAAATAATGCGGTGGAGTGGGCTGTTAGAGGGAGCTGGAGAAGGAGGGGGAACTGAAGGGGGTGAAGGGGGAGAAGTTTTAGAACCTGTCCGTATACAAGTACAATCTCCTAAGATTGAGAAACCAAAAAGTCAGGAAACAAGGTTTGAAGCAATTTGTAGCCGTTGTAATAAGGATACAACAGTTCCTTTTAAACCAGATGGTAAACGCCCAATTCTTTGTGTGGATTGTTATAAACTAGTTATGAGTAGTCCAGAAGGAATCACTGGGTTAAATAAAACTATTAAAAAAGAAGAATCTGTGGTTAAACAAGTTAAACCCCCGGTAGAAACAGTTTCTCCTCCAACTGCTCCACCACCTAAAACAATTTCTTTGGCCGAGGCCGTTAAAATGACACCCCAGTCCACAAGTACGCCAAATAGATCTAATAGGCTGACGATAAGACAAGATGATGTAAAGCCGATCACACCCCAATCTTCTGCTAACAATCAAAAAATCAAACCAGGACAAATAATTTCTTTTTAAAAAATATGGAAAATAAATTTACTTTAGTTCTAAATTGGATAACCACCGTCTGTCTATATTTGATAGTCTTTTTGTCTCCGCTATTCTTTTTACCCGTAACTTCAGAAAAATTTGAATTAAATAAATACTTTTTGTTTTATTTTTTAACTCTTTTGGCCCTTCTTGGTTTTTTAGGAAAAATGGTTATTAAAAAAGGTTTTGAGATAAAAAGGACCCCTTTAGATATTCCGCTTTTAATTCTTTGGGCTTTTTATTTGATAGTGGCTTTATTTTCGCAGGATAAGTATTTAAGTTTTTTTGGTAATTTTGGATCTTTAGGTTTGTCTTTTGTGGGGTTCAGTTTAATGTTGGTATTTTATTTTTTAATGGTTCAGTCTTTCTCCTCCGTTAAACAAATTTTAAAACTTTTCTACACAATTCTTTTGTCTGGTTTTTTATCAGCCGTTTATTTTTTGGTGGCCGCGAGTGGTTTAATTAAATGGACTGAATTTGGTTTGCCCCAATTTAATTTATTTAATTCATCTAATATTGTCTTTGGTTTTTTTGTTTCTTTAATTTTTATTTTATCTTTAGGTTTTCTGGCTATTAAAAAGAAAGCTGTTGCTCAAAATATTCTGGTTCTGCTAGTTGTCCTGGCTTCCTTGGCTGTTCTATTGCTTTTGGGTTTTAAATCTATTTGGATTGTTACTGCTGTTGGTTTGTTTTTATTAGCTATCTTTTTTATTGGTCACTTGGAAAATTCTAGTCCAATTCTTAACTCTTTGATGTTGTTTTTTTTAGTGGTTTCTTTGCTGTTTGTTTTTTTAGGTGAACCAAAATTTTTAACAAAAAATTTACCTTTGGAGGTTTCATTAAGTCCTGGCCTTTCTTGGTCTATTGCTTACGAAACTTTAATGACTAGCCCTAGGAATTTTATCTTCGGTACTGGTCCTGGTACTTTTGTTTACGATTTTTCTCAGTTTAGACCAGATAACATGAATTTAAATTTTGCTTGGAATGTCCGTTTTAATCAACCTTATTCTTCATCTTTTGATTGGTTAGCAACTCATGGTTTTATAATGTCTTTAATTTTCTTAGGTGTTGTCTCTTTAATTTTTGGATTTTTAATTACCATCTGGGTAAAGTATGTCTTACGTCTAAATAGCCAAAAGAAGTTTTTTGGAGAAGAGGCAGAAACATCAGGGGAATATCAGTTGTCTCCATTATTTTTCTGGTTAATTTCTTGCGGTTGGTTACTAATGCTTATTTCTTTTTTCTTAGTTAATTTTGGTATTGCTCAGTGGATAATTTTTTGGACTTTATTAGCTTTGATGATTAACGCTAGTGTTTATATTACAAAACTAAATTGGTCTGTTTTAATAATTTCTCTTAAAACTACCCCACAGTACGCTTTGCTTACTTCTTTCACTTTCATTGTTTTATTTTCGGCTTTGATTGTTTTGGGAGTTTATTTGGGTAGATTTTATACAGCCGAAGTTTTTTATGCTGAAGGCTTAACTAAGAATTATGATGGGCGTTTGCAAAATTTTTCTCAATCTTTGAGTTATAATACTTATCAGCCACAATTTTATTTGGGTTTAGCGGATGCCTTTTTAGGTAAAGCAGAGGAAGTGGCTAGTCAAGGAGGAACAGCTAGTGTTGTCTCTCAATATTTAGCTTCAGCTGTAAATTCTGCCAAGAAAGCAACTGAAATTGCTCCTAATAATGTAGCTACATGGGAATTTTTATCTAATATGTATTCTAATGCTAGGTCTATTGCTCCCGAGGCTAATTCTTGGGTAATTTCTGCTTTAGAAAGAGCTACCCAGTTAGAAAAAAATAATCCTTTGTTTTATCTTAGTTTAGGCAATGCCAAATTAATAGAAAAACGTTATAGTGAAGCTAAGGACGATTTTGAAAAAGCTTTAAGTTTAAAACCGGATTTATTATTAGGCTATGTAAATTTAGCTGCTCTTAATGAGGCTCAAGATAATATGAATGCCGCCGTCTCATCTTTAGAAAGAGGTTTGGCCTATGGTTCCAATAATGCGGAATATCTTGTGTATTTGGGTAGGTATTATTTTAATCGCGCGGCCAAGAATGATTATGGTATGGCCGAATTAGCTTTTAAAAAAGCCATTATTTTAAATCCTAATTATTCTGACGCTCTGTATTCTTTGGCTTATTTATATGAAAAACAAGGCTTTAAATCTCAATCCATGGAGCTTTATAGAAGAGTTTTAGAGTTGAACCCCAATAATAAAGAAATAATGCAAAAGGTAGGAGAAGTGAGTGCGTCAGAGCCTGTGGAGATTTCTACGTCTACTTTACCAGTGGCACCTAATAAAAAGAAATAAGATAATTTTAAAAGAGACCTATAAAAAGGTCTCTTTCTTGATTTTTAATGATTTTTGCCTTATGATGTCTTAATTATGATTACTGCAAAATTAATTAATTACACAGCCAAAAAGGTAGAAAAGTTTTTTACTAAATTTACTGCACCAGCTCATGGTTGGCCGCATGTGAGTATGGTTTGGAATTATGCTAAAGAAATTGCTACGTTGGAGAAAACCAAGAGTGGTATTTTAGAGATGGCTGCGCTTTTGCATGATATAGGAAGGGTAACAGAGCACGGACATAATCCTAAACGTTTGCGCCATCATGAATTATCCTATCTTTTAACTTTGGAATGGTTTAAAAAAGATAAAAATTTAGCAGTTTTAAATGAGAAGGAAAGAGAAGAAATATTATACGCTATCAGAAATCATTGGGATGATTTAGCTACTAAGTATCCTTCGGCCGCTATGCTTCGCGATGCGGATGAGTTAGATTTGTATGGCGCGCACGGGATTGAAAGAGGAAGAGAACTTCATTTGTCTGATTGGCAGGGATTAATTTTTGGTGCTACAGCTAATTTAAATAGAGTAGAAAGATTGGCTACCAAAGGAGCTAAGAAAATTTTAACAGATCAAAAGTTATTAGCTACTTATTTAGATTTTGTGCCCAGCCTAACACCTAAGAAAAAAAGAGTTTTAATGGCGATGTCTGGTGGTGTGGATTCGGCAGTGGCTGCTGGGTTATTACTTAAAGCCGGGTTTGAAGTAGTAGGGGCGTTTATTAAATGTTTTAGTGATGATGTGGGGGGCAAATCTTGCTGGATTGATGAACGCCGTGATGCTATGCGCGTAGCTGCTAAATTAGGTATTAAGCTTTTAACATTTGATTTTGAAAAACAGTATAAAAAAGATGTTATCCAGTATTTATTTAAAGAATATCAGGCTGGTCGCACACCTAATCCAGATGTCATGTGTAACAAGTACGTGAAGATTCCTTTACTTCTAAAAGAAGCCAAGAAATTGGGTTTTGATTGGGTAGCCACGGGACATTATGCCAGAATTAAAGATGGTAAAAATGGCGAGGCTTATTTACATCAAGCTTTTGATCAGAATAAAGATCAAAGTTATTTTTTACATCAATTGGGTCAAAAAGAATTAAAAAAAATAATTTTTCCTTTAGGCACTATATCTAAAAATGAAGTGCGTATTTTTGCCCGTAGTTGGGAGTTGCCTGTGGCAGACAAAGAAGAAAGTATGGGGATTTGTTTTGTGGGTGAAATACCAATGAAAAAATTTTTATCAACTAAACTTAAAAATAAAAAAGGTAAGATTGTTACTAGTTATGGTGTTGTAATAGGGGAACATGATGGTTTGGCTTTTTATACTATCGGCCAAAGGCACTTAGGAGAAAAGAAATTACAAATTCCTAATAGGAAAGGAGAAACCAGAGCTTTGTATGTGGTAGATAAAGATTTAAAAAAGAATCAATTAATTGTGGGTTTTGAAAATGATAAATTGTTATTTAAAAAAGAAATTATTATTAAGGACATTAATTGGACTGTCGGCGTTAAACCCAAGTTGCCACTAGAGTGTGAAGCCCGTTTGCGTCATCGCCAGCCGTTACAGCAGTGTAAAATTATTTATGGTAAAGGAAAATACAAGGTAAGGTTTGCTGAACCCCAGAGGGCAGTAACACCTGGGCAATTTGCGGTTTTTTATCTATGGAGTAAATGTTTAGGCGGGGGAGAAATTGTTTAGATAAAAAAAAGGGGGGCCTTGCGACCCCCCGAGGAACCTACTCATCTGTCTTAGAGTGTTGTTTGTTCCCCGAGTTCTGAGTTAGTTGTTTGAGCCCCAGTTTTATCTCCGGAGAGATCAGTTACGGTTTTTAGGCCGTAATGCCGTTACTGTCGGCTCCAGGGAGCCGTGTTCGCGGTAACTGCTGGTTGCCAGCCAGATTGCCCTATAGCATTCACCTCCATTTGTCTCGTCAACTTGGACCCTCAGCGTTTGCCCCCTCCTTTCGGTCAGGGGCGTGCAGCGTGCAACCGTTTTTCGGGGCCAGGCGCAAGGACTCGCGCTTCCTCTGGTTTTTCCGTCCTCGGATGGGGTCATCCTTTCGGGTGCCAGGTATAGTGCCCATGAAGGCCCTAACCTATCCACACCCATTTCGGAAGGCCCATCCAACCAGGGATTCGCCCCAACGGTTGTTGCCTGAGACTCGTCCCAAGCTTGGCGGCTTTTATATTACCATATTTTTAAACTTTTGTCAAGGGGGCAGGCTCCATATTTTAATTTTTTGGCTAAAATAAGCGAATGTTATATAGTATCTATTTGACGTTTTAAGCCTAATCAGGTATATTTTTATATATGTTTACATCAACAGAACTACGCCAAAAATATCTAGATTTTTTTGCCTCTAAGGGTCATAAAATTATTCCCTCAGCTTCTTTGATTCCAGAAAATGATCCAACAGTCCTTTTTACGACCGCTGGTATGCATCCATTGGTCCCATATTTATTGGGTGAATCACATCCGGAAGGCATTTTTTTGAGATGATGGGTAATTGGTCTTTGGGAGATTATTTTAAAAAAGAAGCAATTACTTGGAGCTGGGAATTTTTGACTAGCACCGAGTGGTTGAATATTGATAAATCTAAACTAGCTGTTTCCGTGTTTGAGGGAGATGAGACCGCGCCTTTTGATAAAGAAGCCCATGATATGTGGCTTGATCTTGGTGTACCAGAAAACAGAATCGCCAAATTGCCTAAGGAAAATAATTGGTGGGGCCCGGCGGGCATGACTGGCCCATGTGGACCAGACACAGAAATGTTTCATTGGAAGGGTGAAACCGAAGTTCCCCCTAAAGATAGTAATCCGGGGAATGATGAGGACAACTGGCTAGAGATTTGGAATGATGTTTTCATGGAGTATTTTAAAAAGGTTGATGGTACCTTTGAGCCTTTAAAACAAAAAAATGTGGATACTGGCATGGGCATGGAAAGAACCTTATTGGTTTTGAATAATAAAACCGATGTTTTTCAGACCGATGTTTTTTGGCCTCTGATTTTAAAAATTGAAGAATTATCCGGTCATTCATATATTGAAGGCGGAGAAATTACCAAAGCCATGCGTATTGTGGCAGATCATTTGCGCACCGCTGTTATGATAATGGGAGATGACAAAGGAATTGCCCCTAGTAACGTTGACCAGGGTTACATTGTCAGACGCTTAATTAGACGCGCTGTGCGTTATGCTAGAATTTTAGAAATTAATGATAATTTTTGTGGTGTCATAGCGGAAAAGGTGGTTGAAATTTTTGCTGATGTTTATGGAGAGGTAAAAAGAAATAAACAATTTATTTTAGCAGAGATGAAAAAAGAAGAAGTGAAGTTTAGAAATACTTTGGAAAAGGGAATCAAACTTTTAGAAACTGAAATTAAAAATGCAGAAAATAAAAAATTATCTAGTACGCAAGCTTTTGATTTATATCAATCTTATGGTTTCCCAATTGAGATCACAGTAGAGTTGGCTAAGGAAAAAGGTTTGGATGTGGATGTTGCTGGTTTTAATGAGGAAATGAAAAAACATCAGGACCTATCTCGTTCTGGAGCTGAACAAAAATTTAAAGGAGGTTTGGCAGATACAGGAGAAATGTCTACCAAATATCACACCGCCACCCATTTATTACATGCGGCCTTACGGGAAGTTTTGGGCGATCACGTAAAACAAAGAGGTAGTAATATTACTACCGAACGTTTGCGTTTTGATTTTTCTCATCCAGCTAAAATGACTGATGAAGAAAAGAAAAAAGTGGAAGATTTAATTAACGCGGCCATTGCTAGAGATTACAAGGTAAGTTTTGCAGAAATGTCGGTGGCAGAAGCTAAGTCTGGTGGTGCTATTGGTTTATTTGAAGAAAAGTATGGTAACAAAGTCAAAGTTTATACTATAGGAGACCCTTCATTGCACCCTCACGCTGATCCTAATTCACCAACCTTTAGTAAAGAAATCTGTGGTGGTCCTCATGTGGATTGTACTAGTGTTTTGGGTGAATGTAAAAAGGAAGAAAAAGTTTGTGAACCATTGTCAGAACACACTGGCCTTTTGGGTCATTTTAAAATTATAAAAGAAGAAGCGGTAAGTTCTGGGGTTAGAAGAATCAAGGCTATTTTAGAGTAAAAAAAAGATCTCAATTTAATTTTTTGTCAAGATGTTTAAGAAATTTATACAAAAAAATTGGCTAATTTTAGTGTTTTTTTTAGTTTATTTAATAGTTGGATTAGCCTTGTACAGCTCAGTTTTAAACTCTTTTTTTGTTTCTGATGATTTTGATTGGTTAACTCGGGCTAAAGAAACACCCCACACTTTTAGCGCCTATTTTTTAAAGAATAGTAACGGGGGAGTAGACGGGGGGGTATTTCGTCCTTTAACTCAGTTATCTTATCTTTTGGATTTTAGTATTTTTGGTACCAATCCCGTAATTTTTCATTTGGTTAATTTTATATTTTTTATCGGCACTGCCTTAAATATTTATTGGTTGGTGCTTTTAATTTCGCAAAAAAAGTGGTTGGCTTTTTTATCTGGCCTTTTTTTTATTATCTTACCCAATCATCCAGAAGCAGTGACTTGGATTTCTGGTCGGGGGGATGTTTTGTCGGCTTTCTTTTATATTTTGGCCCTAGCTATGTATGTTAAGTTTAGACAAGGTAAAAAAGTTTGGTTGTTAGCTGTTGCAGTTTTGAGTTTCTTTTTTTCTATACTTTCAAAAGAAATGGGAATGAGTTTGCCAGGCGTAATAGTTTTATATGAACTTTTATTTATTAGCGGCTGGAAAAAAGATAGTTGGCTGGGGGTTATAAAACGCGGTCTCTATCTTTTACCTTTTGTTTTTGTGTTAGGTTTATATTTATTTTTACGCTGGAATACTACTCATATTTTAGCCGGATTTTACGCTAGCCCAGAATTAAAACCCAACCTGGCCCATCTTTTAAGAACACTTTTATTAGTAATTGATAGTAATTTTTTGGAGAGTTACACACGTTTTAAGGCTGCTTCTTTGTTAATGCGCCCATATATTTTCCTTCCCTTAGTTTTGGCTGGATTATCATTCATCTATTTAATTTTAAAGAAATACAAGCAAGAGAAAATAGCTATTTTAGGTTTAGGGGTTTTGATTATTGGGGCTTTACCTGTTTTGCCCTTATCTTTTATGATGAATACTAGCGAAGGGGAACGTTTTGCCTATTTACCATCTATAGGTATGGCCATAATTTTGGGATGGGTATGTTATAAAATAATTAATTTTCAACGGACTAGGTATCTACAATTTTTACCACCAGTTATTTTAATCATTTTTTTATCTTTTGTTTTAGTACAAAAAAATTGGCATTGGCAGGAAGCTGGATATATTAGTAAAAGTTTGGTTTTTGATTTTGGCCAAAAAGTTGATTTGCAAAAAAAACAAGGGATAGTAATTTTAGCTATGCCAGATAATGTTTATGGTGCTCAAACTTTGCGCAATGGTTGGTTTAGCGCCCTGCGTTTGTATTATCCTAATTACATTCCAGATTTATTAGTGGCTTACCCACGAATGCATATGACAGATACTGGGCGCGCTGTGTGGTTGGCTAAGGAAAATGGTTTTGCTGCCAAAGGAACTGATAAAATTTTTCAAGGCCCCTCTGAAATGATTTCTTTGGATTACACTATGAAAATTACTGGGTATGACAAAAAAATTTCTAGTGGTGATTTTTTAGAAATGAATTTTAGTCAACAATTTTTAAATCAGATGAAAGAAAAAACAATTATTTTCTTGGCTCCATTTTACGACAATTTTAAGGTTTTGGAGTTAAAAAAACCTAAAAAATAGGTAAAAAATAGGCCTGTGAATAAAATTAAGGCTAGCCAGTTGACATTTTTTTAAGCTTCGTGTATACTACATTTAAGTTTTTTAAAAGACCACATTTGGCCTTAATTATAATGCGAAGCTTGAAATTTCGTCGGGCCTCGCCAAAAGCCAAAAAATTGTCTTTTGTGGCTCATCCCTAGAAATTATGGCAGAAAATCAACCCAACGTGATTGCTTCATCCAAAGACGTCTTGGAATTAAGAGGTAGGATAGAAGAACTATTACCCTCCGCTAAATTTAAGATAAAATTGGACGATGGTCACACTATCATTGGCTATCTTGCGGGAAAAATGAGAATGAATAAGATTCACTTATTGCCCGGAGACTTTGTTAAAGTTGAGATGACGCCGTACGATTTGACAAAAGGAAGAATAGTTTATAGATTTTAAACAAATTCATGTTCAGCGCATAAAACAGCGGACGAACCGTTGTATAATTTTTTTATCTTATAAGCCCCTGACGGAGCTTGAAATTTCGTCGGGCTTCGCCAAAAGAAAATTTATTTTCTTTTGGACTCATCCCTAGAAATTATGAAAGTAAGAGCATCAGTAAAACCTATTTGTAAAGATTGTAAAGTCTTAAGACGCAAGAGACATGTTGTTGTCATTTGCAAAATTCCTAAACATAAACAAAAACAAGGATAAAATTATGATTAGAATCTCCAGTGTCACATTACCACCAAATAAAAAGATTTACGTTTCATTGACCTACCTTTTTGGTATTGGTCCTACTTTGTCTAAAAAGATTTTAGCTGATTTAAAAATTGATCCAGAAACAAGAACAAAAGATTTAAAAGAAGAAGATGCTAACAAAATTCGTGAAAAAGTTGAAAAGAATTTCCGCGTGGAAGGTGATCTCCGTCGTGAAATAATGTCTAACATCAAACGTTTAAAAGAAATTGGTTCTTACAGAGGTACCAGACACCACAAGGGTTTGCCAGCCAGAGGTCAAAGAACTAAAACTAATTCTAGAACAGTTCGTGGTAACACAAGACGTACTATGGGTTCTGGAAAACGTAAGACTGGTGAAAAGACATAAAAACGCAAAATAAAAAAAGCAAAATAAAAAATTATGGCAGATGAATTGAAAAAAACTGAAGCTGCGGCAGAAGCCGGGGCCGATAAAAAGAAAAAAGGCGACAAAAAAGGCGCCGCTAAGCCCAAAAGCCGCAAGAAAAAAACCACTAAAGAAGTAACTGTGGGTCGTGCTTATATTCATGCTACTTATAACAACACAATTGTTACAATTACTGATAATCACGGCAATGCTTTGGGTTGGTCATCTGCTGGTCACATGGGTTTTAAAGGTCCTAAAAAGGCCACTCCTTATGCCGCTTCTATGGTTGTGAAGGATGTTGCGGAAAAAGTTTTACCTTATAATGTTAAAGAAGTTAGCGTTTATGTAAAAGGTATTGGCGCTGGACGCGATGGTGCTGTCAGAGCTTTGTATGCTAACAATCTTAATGTAACTACCATTAAAGACATCACTCCTATTCCTCACAATGGCTGCCGTCCGCCAAAGGTAAGAAGAGTTTAATTTTAAATTATGGCTATTAAAGCGAAGAAAATAGATAATTCAGTTTGCAGTCAATGCCGCAGGGCAAGTGAAAAACTTTTCTTAAAAGGAGATAAGTGTTTTTCACCCAATTGTTTAATGGTAAAACGTAATACTGTACCAGGACAACATGGTAATGCTAAACAGCCTCGCCGTCCTACTTCTTATGGCTTACAGTTAAGAGAAAAACAAAAGGCCAAACAGATCTATGGTTTACGTGAAAAACAATTTAGCAATTATGTTGCTAAATCCACCAAAAAGAAAGGCAACACTGCTGATTCTTTATTAAAAGCTTTAGAAACTAGATTGGATAATGTAGTTTTTCGTTTAGGTTTTGTAAAATCACGTGCCGCTGGTAGACAACTTGTCTCTCACGGCCATGTTTTAGTTGATGGTAAAAAAGTCAATATATCTTCCTATCAAGTCAAAACCAATCAAGTAGTAACTGTGGCTTCTAAATTTGTAGAAAAAAGCAAATTAATGGAAAATATTTTTGCAGTTTTGTCTAAAAAAGAATTACCTACTTGGTTAGCGTTAGATTCGGATTTAAATACAAAGAAAGTTGGCGGTAAGGTGTTGGGATTACCAAAACTCACAGAAATGACTTTGGAATTTGATCCTAAAAAAATCATTGAATTTTATTCACGCTAACTTAATTTTAATTTATATATGGAAAAATTTCTTCTACCCTCAACATTTAAAGTGGAAGAGCTGGATAAACCAAATGCAGCCAGAGTTATTATTGAACCATGTTACCATGGTTACGGTACAACTTTGGGTAACGCTATGCGCAGAGTCATGCTTTCATCTTTACCAGGCGCAGCTGTTACTGCTGTTAAAATTAAGGGTGCTCCACATGAATTCACTAGCTTAGAACATGTTCAGGAAGATATTGTAGAATTAATTTTAAACTTAAAACAATTAAGATTAAGAGTTTTTACCTCAGAAGAAGTTAAACTTACCTTAAGTGCCAAGGGCGAAGGTGAAGTTACTGCTGCTCAGATTGAAACCACTTCTGACGTAGAAATTGTTAATTCAGATTTACATCTTGCCACTTTAACCCATAAAAATGCCAAATTAGAAATGGAAATTTTTGTTTCTGAAGGCAGAGGTTATGTTCCAGTGGAAGAAAAAAAAAAAACCAAATTAGAGTTAGGTACTATTGCTATCGATTCTATTTTTAATCCAGTGTTGCACATGGGATACAAAGTAGATTTTGTGCGCGTGGGTGAAATCACTAACTTTGAAAGATTAACTTTGGATATTGAAACAGACGGTACCATGACCCCGCTTAATGCTTTTATCCAAGGTACACAAATTTTAAAAGATCATATTAATTTAATTTTGGAAGGTTTTGGCGGCGCAGAAAAAGAATCCATGGTTTTGCCAGAGGCTGAAGAAACAGTAGAAGAAGAATCTGCTGAGACTGAAGAAGAAAAAGAAGGCGAAGAAAAACCAAAAAAGAAAGCCAAAAAACCAGTCACCAAGAAAAAGAAGTAATTTTTATGCGTCATCAAAAGAAAAAAGTAACTTTAGATAGAAAAAAAGCACCACGTGTTGCCCTACTTAAGAATTTGGCTGCTAGTGTTATTTTATATGAAAAAGTAAAAACCACTAAAGCTAAAGCCAAGGCTGTTCAACCAATAGTAGAAAAGATGATTACTTTGGGTAAGAAAGGCACTTTAGCTGCCCGTCGTGAATTACTTTCTTTCTTTTTTACAGAAAATCCAGTTAAAAAAATAATGGAAGATTTGGGTAAAAAGTATGCCGGAAGAAACGGTGGCTATACCCGTATTGTTAAATTAGGTACTCGCGCCGGAGATGCGGCAGAAGTGGTATCTATTGAATTAGTTTAAATCTATGAAAGAAGAATATAAAAGAGCAATTCACACCATCGATGCCACTGACCAAATTTTGGGTCGCATGGCAACTTTAATCGCTACTTTACTACAAGGTAAAAATAAGCCAGATTATGAACCTCATATTGATTCTGGAGATATTGTAATTGTTAAAAATGCCTCTAAAGTAAGAGTGACTGGTGCTAAGTTTTCCGATAAAATTTACAGACATCACAGCAATCATCCAGGTGGTTTGAAAGAAAGAAGTTTTAAAGAAGTTGTAGCTAAAGATCCTAGAGAAGTGGTCCATTTGGCTGTGAATAAAATGTTGCCCAAAAATAAATTAAGAGCCAAGCGTTTAAAGCGTTTAAAAATAGAGAACTAAATTTATGGTAACTAAAGAAAAGACAACAACCAAAAAAGTTGCTACAAAACCTAAGGTGGCTAAGAAAGTAGAAAAAGTGGAAAAGGTAGAAGTGGCAGACAAAGAAGTAGTCATGCCTAAAGTAGAAAAGAAAGTTGGCCGTGATGGCAAATATATTTATGCCGTAGGTCGCCGTAAATCTGCTAAAGCTCAAGTGAAGTTAATGGAAACAGGCAAAGGTGTCATTACTGTTAATGGCAAGCCTTTAAAAGATTTTTTCACTTATTTCATCTTACAAGCAAAAGTTGTTTCTCCATTAAAAGCTGTGCAAGAAGAAGAAACTCATGATGTTGTGGCTATGGTTAAAGGTGGTGGTCCTATTGGTCAGGCTGAGGCCATCAGACTTGGTATTGCCAGAGCTTTGATAAAATGGAATGAAGCTTTTAAACCAGCTTTAAAGAAAATGGGTTTTATGACCCGCGATCCTCGTGTTAAAGAAAGAAAGAAATTTGGTTTAAAGAAGGCTCGTCGTGCACCACAGTGGAGTAAACGTTAATTTCAAAATACAAAGAAAACAGTCCGTTCTGCGG
The DNA here is from genome assembly GCA_026396495.1 of Candidatus Magasanikiibacteriota bacterium. Classification (GTDB taxonomy): domain Bacteria; phylum Patescibacteriota; class Patescibacteriia; order Magasanikbacterales; family UBA10003; genus GWC2-40-17. The sequence goes on from JAPLWR010000110.1 coordinate 21,009, forward strand.
GCTGTTTTTTTGTTTAATTTAAGCTTAAAAGTGGGGGAGGGTCTTGACAAAAGGCTAAAAATGTGGTATGCTGTATTGTTAATCGTGCCAGATTTGGGCCGATTAGGGCAGCTCGCTTTAGCGGGCTGATGCAATCGTCCTTTTGACAAGAGGTGAGATGATGTCGGCCAAGATGAGGGTTTTCCTGTCGTTCTCGGGTCTGCTGAGGGCGATGCGTCGCGGCACGGTTAAGGGGGAAGATCTGCTGGGGGCAGTCTTCTACTTCGGTTGCAACAGGGAACACCTGTTCCCGGTTGACCCCACGTACCGGAACCTGGACATGCAGGTCATCTTCGACGAGGAAGACCGTGTCGAAGAGGGGAAGATCATCCTCGAGACGATCCGTGAGATGGTGCTGCAGGCCGAGGCCAAAGGCTGGGTGGGCTTCCGTCAGCCGGGCGAGCACAACTCGGTCGAAGGCCTGAACGAGATCCTCGCTGCCGCTGGTCTCCCCGAGATCCTGACGATCGAGGATCTGGCCTACGGCTACAACTACCCGTCCGTCATCAGGGCGGCCGAGGCGCAGGGTCACCCCGCTCAGTTCTTCTGGCACTGAAGTCCTCTAGGGACTAGTCCAGTCCACCTCACCCAGCTAACAACGCCAACAACAACATTATGTCCCCACGCCTGGTGCTTCGCATCAGGCTCTTTTTTTATCCAAATAAGGTTGACTTTTTAAGCACCATATGTTAATTTTAAGTTCTGCTTTAAGCAGGGACATATTCTTTTAATGCGGGGTGGATTATGCCAGGCGTTTGGTATCTGGTCGTTTCCGTTTTTGTGAGGCGTCTTGGCCACTATGTTGCCAAACACATTTCTCTTCAGGCCAAAGATGAAG
>JAPLWR010000110.1:21954-22539 GCA_026396495.1 Candidatus Magasanikiibacteriota bacterium
GGTGGAGATTTGTGGCGGGTAATTGTTGCTGAAAAACGACACGTGGTTGACGTGGGAAATGGTGTTGTTCATACACCAAAACTTCCTCAACTTCTCTATACTCGTGGTTTGTAAAAGAGGAGAAAGCAGTACAGAGACAACTAGTAGCAAAGAGTGATCTATTCAAGCGGAGGTTGAGTATGTTTGATGGAAATGGCGGAAAACCCACAAGGAAGAAGGGGGATCCCAGAACTTGGATACCTAGTGGTGTTCCAGAGCCTTCGGGTCCCAGATCGCGTAAGGGAGAGTTGCAGGCTTTGCGTAGTGAAAACGAAAGCTTGAGGGAAAAGAATAGTTCGCTTTTTGCCCGTTTGGAAAGAGCTTTAGCTCGGATTAATATCCTTGAGGCCAACGTAAGACGCGTTGGGGGAGTCGTTCCTTCAGCACAAGGCATAACTCTAGCTCAGGCTGGGTTGTTGAACGACATGGGAGGAGTTCCCGAGAACGATGGAGCTTAGTTCCTTTTTAATAAACTGATTTCTACAAAGGCACGACCTTAACGGTACGGCCTTTTTTATATTGACAAAACCCTAAAAATGTGCTATA
>JAPLWR010000058.1 GCA_026396495.1 Candidatus Magasanikiibacteriota bacterium
GGTCATCAACACTCCTCTGTTTGCCCTACCTTTTATGCCTAAAAGCCATTTTAAGCCAAAAAAGAAGGACAAACAGTTATTTTAAAGAGCAAAAACTAACTTTGAAGTATATCACATTTAAGGCTATTTGTCAAGCCCTGCCTCTACTATCTTAAATAAGCCTAAAAAAACCGCCAAACTCGTTATGAGCTGGCGGCGATAGAATCTCTGCAAGTCTAGTTCAGTGGACCAGTGGTTGGCCCGGATTCCCACATGTAGACCTTATCGTAAAGACGGTTGATGTGGCCCGACGTATCACAACGGCGGGTAATCTTCACTGTGATCTTGTCGCCTACACGCAACATCGTGCACTTCTTGTAAGCTTTTTCGTAGCTCCAGCCGCCCTCTGTCCCTGTGTAGGTCAGGGGAGTGTTTTCATCCAGCATGACTCGGAAGGAACAATCAGTACTGGTGCGGGTGGTTTCTGTGCCAGAGGCATCACCAACCAAGCCACCAACTGCACCACCACCGATGGCAGCCACAGCTGGAGCAATTCCACCAGTGGCCACAGCCAGAACACCAGCGCCAACGGCACCAACAACAGAGCCAACTCCGGCCCCGTCCTTTTCCACAATCTCCACCCGGCCATCCCGCTTCATCTCTTGGATGGTCACCAGGTGACTTTCTTCCAAATTGGAAAAGCATTGATGCGGTGGCGGTTCCACCTCGATCATGCAACCACCAAAGATCACGGCCAGAAGAGCAACAGAGAAACACGTTGATAGACTCTTCAAGGGTTTCCTCCTGTCAGCCTGGTTTTTCAAGAACCTCTCTCGCCTTTGTTAGTTAGAAAAAACCTTTAAAGGCGAACAGGCTAGGTTATCATAAAAAATTATATTTGTCAAACCCCTAATCTTATGCTAAAATTAAGCCAACTTAAATCATCTTTTTAAGCTTTTTCTTATGTCCCAAGCAACCCAAAAAGAACCATCAAAAAATGAAAAAACAATTACACCTCGCGCCAAAGATTTTTCTGAGTGGTATTTAGATATTATTGCCGCAGCTGATCTGGCTGATTACGCGCCAGTTAAGGGTTGCATGGTTATCAAACCATATGGCTATGCTATTTGGGAAAATATTCAAAAAGTTTTGGACGCCAAATTTAAACAAACCGGCGTGAAAAATGCTTACTTTCCTTTACTTATTCCCCAGAGTTATTTGCAACGTGAAGCTGCTCACGTGGAAGGCTTTGCCCCGGAAACTGCTGTGGTTACAGAAGCGGGCGGAAAAAAATTAGAAGAGCCTTTGGTTATTCGTCCAACATCAGAAACAATTATTTATGCCATGTTTGCTAAATGGGTGCAGTCTTATCGCGATCTACCGTTGTTAATTAATCAATGGGCCAATATTGTGCGATGGGAGATGCGTACCAGACTTTTTTTACGCACTACAGAATTTTTATGGCAAGAAGGTCACACCGCTCACACCACAGAAAAAGAAGCGGATGAAAGAGCTTTGCAAATGTTAGATATTTACCAAGATTTTGCCAATAATTATTTGGCTATGCCAGTTTTTAGCGGCACAAAATCTGAAGCGGAAAAATTTGCTGGCGCGGTTAGAACCTATTGTATAGAAGCTATGATGCAAGACGGTAAGGCTTTGCAAGCTGGTACCTCGCACCTCTTGGGACAAAATTTTGCTAAAGTGTTTGATTTGAAATTTTTAAATCCAGAAGGTGTGGAAGATTTTGCTCATAACACTAGCTGGGGAGTTTCTACTCGTCTTATTGGTGGAATCATTATGACTCACAGTGACGATAAAGGTTTGGTGTTGCCACCAAAGATTGCGCCAATTCAAGTTGTAGTTTTGCCAATTTGGAATAATGAGGATGATAAAGTTAATGTTTTGGTAGTAGCAGAAAAAGTGGCGGCTGAATTGCAAGAATTAAATATCTCTGTGGAAATTGATCGTCGCGATGAACGTTTTGGTGTAAAGACTTATGAATGGGAGAAAAAGGGAGTGCCTGTTAGAATTGAAATTGGACCAAAAGATTTAGCCAAAGAAGCAGTAACGGTGGTGCGACGTGATCTGGATGGTAAAAATTCTTTACCCTTAGGTGGTTTAGCGCAAAGCATCGATGATTTATTAATTGAAATTCAGAATAATTTATTTGATCGTTCCAGGCTTTTCCGTGATCAACATACTTTTGAGGTAAATAATTATGATGAATTTAAAGAAAAAATAGAATTGGGTTTTGTGAAAGCTCATTGGTGTGGCTTACCTAAGTGTGAAGAAAAAATTAAAGAAGATACTAAGGCCACTGTAAGATGCTTACCATTTGATGCTCCAGTAGAACCAGGAAAATGTATTATTTGTGGCGAGGGTTCTTCTAAAAGACCTATTTTTGCTAAGTCTTACTAAGTGATTATGAAAATCACTATAAACAAACCTAATGATTATGCTCGTAATCTAATGCGTAAGTGTGGTTACGCGGCTTTTGAAGATCCTAGGACTAAGGAAAATAGTTTCGTTAGACATCTGACCAGTGAATTTTATCCGCGTTTTCACGCTTATGCAGATGAAAATGATGAACGTTTGATTGTGAATTTACATTTAGATCAA
>JAPLWR010000065.1:0-1931 GCA_026396495.1 Candidatus Magasanikiibacteriota bacterium
AAAACAAACAGCCTAATAAAAAACCTTGTAAAAAAACTTTTCTCATTACTCTCATCATAAACGAGATGATGAAGAAATCTTTTGCTTAGCTAATTTATAAATAACAAATAAAACAAGAACAGCGACTAAAAAACTTAACACTCCACCCAGCAAATGATTGGGCCATAACCAAAAAATAATTTCTTGGCTATTAATAACCCTATCTTTACCAAAATATATTGTAGCCTGCGCCGTATATTTTCCCCAAGTTAAATTTTCAGTACTTACGAAATCAAAACTACGACGGCTTTGCGGTAAAATATTTTGTTTTAAAGAATTAATAGGTATTAAAGAAACTTGTTCGCCCTTACTATTAGTAACCAGTATGTGCCCTGCTGGTTGTAGATGGATATTTCCCTTATTTTCTATTTCCAAATTGAATCCTAATGGTTCTGATGTTTTTTTTAAAAAAGAAACAATTTCCAGATTTTCTTTAATTTCTCCTTTAATTGTCAACAAAAACAAGCTGGCCAAACGGTTAGCAGTCTTTAATCCCCCATCTTGAGGTGGAACATTAGACCAAAAGATGGCAGCATAATGTCCTCCCGGTTCTGCAATTCTTGGCGCACTAATTTTCACAACAACATCTTGCTTCTCACCTGATTTTAAAGTTACTTGTGAAGGACTAATGACAAACCAACGAGCTGATCCCAAAGGATCTTGGTTTCCTAAAAAAAAAGGAACATTGGTTTTTTTGTCTGGTGTAAAATTTTCTACCGAGGAATAAAAAGAAATTGTTTGATCTGTTTCATTAAACAATTTAATTATTTGTATTTTAGTTTCTCCCGGATTCAATTCTAATTTTACTAAGGCAGGAGATAAAGACAAGGCTTGGGCATCACAACTAATAAAAAAAATCCCAATCAACAAAATAAATAAAAAATAAAATTGTATTTTCTTTACAAACATAGACAAACCTACCAAAATCTTCATCTTCTTAATAATTAACAACTGTGGTAAAAGTCACAGTATGTGAATAAGTACCATAAGCAGTCCCCGAACCAATAGCGGCTTTATAAGTAATAATGGTTTGTTCATTAGCAGCTGGGGTAGAAGTGGCAGCTAAAATTTGAGGACTAGTTGTTAAAGGCATAGAAGTAGTAATACTATTCATCTGACCTGCCACTCCTTCTGTACTAATTCCATAACCAGGAGTGCCCGCAGTAACAGTGCCACCTGAAATAATATCTGAAATAGAATTAGCACCCGATCTTAAATCACCATCATCTTGAATTGTAACAGTGTAACCAGTAGCAGAATCTGTAGATACAGTTAGAGTTTGAGAACCAGAAGAAACAGTACTAGGACTAAGAGTGCCCAAATTTATAGAATTAGTAGACAAGGTGGATGACAAATTAGTGGCAGTAGAGCTGGGTTGAAAACCAGCATCCAAAATATATCCAGTGCTGGTACTACGAGTATCTGTAACACCAAACTCCCCTACTGTATTAAAAACTTGATAGTTAGTAGAGGTCGAAGTTTCCCCTCCAACACTAATTACATCTGTCATTATTTTATAATTAGATGATTGCATGGTTAAACAACCAGCAGTTAAAGGAAAACTAAGAGAAGAAAATACCAAAGATACAATTAAAAATAGTCTCATAGAAATAGGCGTTTGATGCTTCAATTTTACCATATTTTACCTAACCCAACCTTGTGTATAAGTAGATATATAATAATGATAAAAAATAAAAGAATGTTAATACATTTTACGACACTTTTAATTATTTTTCTTTAGCGTTTTTTAATTAAATTACAAGACAAAACCCATAATTTAACTATTTATTTGCTCCACGTGAAACAAAATAACTAAACTCAATATTATCAACAGGCTTAATTCTTTTTTAGACTGATTTACTTTTTCATTAACATCTTATCCACTATCAAAG
>JAPLWR010000065.1:1963-2637 GCA_026396495.1 Candidatus Magasanikiibacteriota bacterium
AAAGATAATTAAATACCCTCAATATCCAGCAAAAAAAACTTATCTTTCTTAACCTACGTCTAGTCTTAGTCTATTTGTATACACTAGTGTATACAAATAGACATCATCCTTAAACTGCCCTTTTTCTGTCAAACAAAAAATGTATAGACTAATCTATACATTCACGCTTTTTGGTGGACCTAGGCAGAATCGAACTGCCGCCCTCGCAATGCGAATGCGATGTACTACCACTGTACTATAGGCCCCTAAATGCCCCCGGCAGGAATTGAACCCACATCCACCCCTTAGGACGGGGTTGTTCTATCCGTTGAACTACGGGGTCTAGAACTGACAAAAAGGCTGCTAAGATAAAACCTAGTAAAAACAAACCTTCAATAAAATCACCTTTCTAGTTCACTGTTTCTCGTGAAACATTATCACTAATTTTCTCTCCACTAATCACTCTTATCCTCTAATTTAAGATAAGACTAAGTGTCGTCAAACGTATTTAGCTTAAACTTTTAATCTTTACTCTATCTTTAAGCCTATTTTTCATTCCCTTAACTATACTATCATTTGCAATTTATTTCAAGTCTATCTTAAATTGCTTTTTCTCTTAAAAAAGAATACAATTAAGAAATCAATTTACCTTTTTGAACCATTTTAGAATCTATGGAACCAATCTTAATCCTACT
>JAPLWR010000095.1 GCA_026396495.1 Candidatus Magasanikiibacteriota bacterium
AAATTTTTCGTCGTTACGCCCTAACTTATTTTTGGTATTGGTTATTAGTTTTTGTCTTTGTTGCTTTACCATTTTTTTTCATGTTTGTTTTGTTTTCTTGGGGTTATTGGGGGATAGGATTATTCAGTGCTTCTTTGATTTTTGCCTTTTTTGTACTATTTCGCACTTTGTTTTTTTGGCGTACTAATGTTTTTATCGTCACCAATCAGCGAGTTGTTAGAATAGAACAAAAAGGTGTTTTAAATAAAATCGTCACGGATTTAAATTTTTATAATATCCGTAGCATCTCTTATAAAATTAAAGGTGTTTTTCCCACCATTTTTCGTTATGGAAAAATTATTATAGAAACTAATGACGCCAAAGGAGTAACAGAAATAAACCGGATTCATAAGCCCGCTGAGGCAGTAGACATAATGGCTCAAATTCAGCAAAAACAGATGCAAGAGAATAACAATCATATTAATCTGGAATCAATTTTAAGCTTAATTAAAAATGAAACTAAGGAAAATCTTTTAAAATTAAAGGAAACAGTAGACAAACGTCTAAAAGAATTGTTATAATTGATGAAACTATGGGAAAGAGGTCTTTAATCGGAAGAATAACCAGAAGCCGTTTTTTTGTAGTTGCATTAACGGTTTTTTTAATTTTGTTTGCCATAGGTTTTTTTCGTTCCTTTTGGAGAGATTATCAAATTAGGCAAGAAATAAAACAAATGGAAATGGCTAAACAAAGTTTAGAAGAAAAAAAAATAAAAACTTTGGATTTGTTAAATGAGTTAGAAGGGGATGCAGCCGCGGAAAGAGAAGCTCGTTTAAATTTTGGCCTAGTTAAGCCAGGTGAGCAAGTAGTAATTATTACTGAAGGAACGGAGAAAGTTAGTGAAAAAAAATCAAAAAATAAATTAGAAGAAACTAAATCAAATTTAATCTGGTGGTGGAATTATTTTTTCGCCCCTAAAACTAATTAATATATGGAAAATGAAATAAAAGAACAACAGGAGGAAAAAACAGTCAAAGCTATTAAGCCTATGTATTATTATGCTGGGCTTGGTTTGTTGGCTGCCGTGTTGATAATTTTGGTAGCTGTGATTGCCATAACTTCTTATAGAGCAGAAAAAAAGTTTGCTAGTGATAAATTTACTTTGGGAGTAGCTAAAATGATTGGTTTACCAGCTGGTTTTGTAGAAGGCAAAAGAGTTTCTTATGTGGAATTTGCGCAGGATTTACAAGCTGTAGAAGCATCTTATAAAAATGCTCCCGTAGACCAGGTGGTGCAAAAACCTACTGAAGAAGAAATGCGTAAGAATGTTTGGGATATGTTGGCAAGAAATGCCGTTATTAGTAAAGAGGCTTCTAAAAATAATATTGTGGTGAGTGATAAAGATGTAGAAGATGAATATGCTAACTTAGTTAAAACAGTTGGGACAGAAGCTGATGCTGAGCAACTTATTAAGGATAATTATGGTTGGACTAAAGATCAATTTAAAGAAAGAGTTTTGCGTCCTTTTGTTTTATCTCAAAAACTATCTTTAACTGATGCCGTGGTGGAAAAATTAAGTAAAGAACCAGAACAAAAAGCTCAGGAAGTTTTAAAACAAGTTCAAGAAGGTAAAAAATCATTTGAAGATTTAGCTAAAGAATTTAGTGAAGATAGTACTAAAGAGAACGGCGGAGATTTGGGTTGGTTTGGTAAGGGTATGATGGTGAAGGAATTTGAGGATGCAGTAGCTAGTTTAGAACCAGGTAAAGTTAGCGGTTTGGTTAAAACTCAGTTTGGCTACCATATTATTAAATTAGAAGAAAAAAGACAGGATGCAAAAAAAGAAACAGAATGGAAAGCTAGACATATTTTGATAAAAACTGGTGATTTTGGTCAGTATGTAACTGAGTTAGTAGGTAAAGCTAAAGTTTGGAAGTGGATTAATTTTTAAGCGTCACTAAGGAGGGGGGCGCGGGTATACTGCGTATAGCCGCTCGTTCGGAGAAAATAACCAAATA
>JAPLWR010000028.1 GCA_026396495.1 Candidatus Magasanikiibacteriota bacterium
AATCTCGTGCTGAAGATTGGTTTTTTTGTTTTAATCTCTAAGGACTAACTTCTATAATTCCACCAAAAGGCGTCCAGGGTGCCGTTTTGTCTATACTACATTCTCTTTGAAGTTCTGATATGGGCGTTAAAGGATTAGTATCGATAGTATTATAATCACGGTTAGGATCAGAATCATTCCAATAACCCCTATAATTACCTGAACCATCTACACCATTACACCAGCCCCAGTTATCTAAAATCTGTACTTTGGGTTTAAATTTACAAACTCCAGTTGCAATATTTTTACAATTAAACGTTACAGAACCAGTACAAGCTGGGACTCCGATGGTGGCTTGATCAGGACATTCATAAACATGTTTAAAGGAAAAATAATTTGTGTCACACGCTTCAGCAGAATTACCAAAATACAAACGGGCTTCTTCTTTTAACATTAAAGTCAATGGGTTATCAGTAGCTAAGACACAACTTCCGGCTGTACTGTCACAATCTTCTATACCATTACAAGGCATATTATAATTAGTACCACGACCACACACCTTATTTTCTGTATTAGCACACCAAGGTTTTTGATTTTTAAACCATCCCTTAGTTACATAAGCTGGTGTTCCATCGCCCCAATCAATAGCTACACGTTGAATAGGCATTTGGTCATTATCAGCATAAGCAAAGAAATTAGCAGTGACAACAGAGTTAGACCCGGTCAAAGAAACTGTTCCATTAGGGGTTGGGTTTAAATTGATACTAAAGTTATTAGCCGTTCCCCAAGTAAAACCGGTTGAGTTTAAAGTGTTTGGTTTTAAAGAATAAATCTTTGGTGGATTAGGAGTTATTGACGCTGCGGGATTACAAGCATGAGCAGGATAGGGACCACTGACAGGTTCATTAGATACGAGAGGAGTGCAGGTATCTCCGACAGGGCAATCAGGGTTTCCTTGACATTTTATAGAACGATGGCCAGAACATTCTCCACAACCGTCAGTTGCCAATCTAACACTATTTGAATCATCATACTTGGAATAGCTGGTGTACCATCTGTCAGCACTGATATAAGTAAAAAGTTTATCAGCACCTCCAGCGCTTACATACCCAGCACGATTGGAGGGAGGAGGTGTAACATTATATTCCTTTTGTAATTTCTGGCCATTCCAAACCCAAGTACCATAAGAATTAACAAACAACTCTTTAATTCTTTCATAAACTCTGCCTATCATCGTATTGGGGATAATTTTGCCATTATCTAAGGAGATACCCGAACAATAACCTTTTTCTTCAACTTCTTTATTATTTTCTGTAGCAGTATAGGTTTTTGATGGACAATCAGAATTACCAGCACAAGCCAAGCCATGATTTTGCCCGCCTACACAGGTCCCGCGAGTGTTACTTATAGAATCACAGAAAGAATCTTGTGTCCCTCCTTTACAATCTGTATCCTTAGAGCAAACCTTTCCGTCCTCTTCCCCACCTTTACAAGTTGATTCGGCCCCCCACTCACAAACATTATAAGAACTATCAGTTAAAATACAATTTTGATCATTAGCAACGTACACACTGCCAGATTTAACACCACAAATTAAAGAATTGTTTTTTTCACAGATAAAGATAGATTCGGTATAATCTTTTTTGCAACTTATGCCAGGATCACAATCATTATTACTTAAACAAAGCACCTTGTCTTTTGATGCGTCTGTTTCATTACAATAACCACGGGCCACGCAAGGACCGAGATTTTGATTACGACAGGTACCAAAATCGTTAACATCTGCACACGGCAAAGCAAGAGAATTAGCAAGCACTCCGCTAGCCAGCATGCTACTACAAAAATATTGATCACTACAAGTGCCATTAGCAACCTCCGTCCTACAACCATTTAATTCTAAACTAGCAGTAGGGTTGCAAGACATACCTTTTTTTGAGCCACCTTGGCACAAACCAATTTTACCACAATCCCCTTGATTTTCTTCCGCACAATTTAAAGCACTACCACCACCAGGAGCAAAGGTTATTGGCCAATAACCAAAAGATTTAAATGTGGCACTCTTTTCCAAACTAAATTTGGTTGGACCCATAACACTCTCTAAAGTAGTGGTTACTGGCAAATTATTACGAGAAAAAGAACCAAAGGGTGAAGCGGCTTGGTCATAAGTAAGATCTAACAAAGGAGTTGAAGTTGTTTCTATTAAATCTTTGCCCAATTTGTATTTACTACCTTGCCAAATTCTATCAGTACGAGCTTTAGAAATTAAACCAAAGGGACTTCTGTTAGCTTCTATTGATTCCGTATCTACAGTTTGTCTGACATCATTACAAACCTCTTTTAAATAATAGACAACATCAACTTGTAACCAACCGGCCCCATCACTGGCATCACAAAATTTAGTAGAAATATTTTCCAAAACACCTGTTTTCGCATTAAATTGGAAACGAACACCTAAAAAATTTGGATCCTCACCACCGCTATCTAGCCGCTGGCAAACTTCGTCAGAAAGAAAACCAAAATCAGAAGAGTTAAAATATGATTTACTTTGTTTATTAATTTGCGCCCAAACCACATCTAAGTAAGGACCATTATTAGGTGTAAATTTTACTGGCCCAGACCAATAAAACCCATTTCCAGTTGAGGCACCATCCGTTGTAGCCCCCCCGCTATTAATGCCAGTCAAAATTTGATTAGGATAAATCATTAATTCACTACCTTTACTAGGCCAATCAGTAGCCTCTGCATTTGTAATTTTAATACCAATAGCCGCTAGTTCACTAATGTGTAAGCCTACTTCACCCTCCTTTAATGCCAAATTATTTTCTCTCCAGAAATCTGTTTCTGGAAACATCTCCCAAGTATTATAAAATCTTTTTTTAAGGAAAAACCCTAAAGGTGTCCAAACGGGAACCCAGCGGTATCCTTCCATCTCATGCCTACCAACAAAAGCATATCCACCTATACCAACAGAACCATCACTAAGAGCAGATTTTCTATTGGCGTTACCTTTAGCTTCCATACACCAAAATTTACCAGACCCTTCTGGTGGATAATAACCAGCTGTCTGATTTAATTCATATAAATTATTGGCGTTAGAAGGAGCGGTTAAAGGAAACCACTGCATACAGGCCTTAGAATTTGGATCTTTGAACAGACAAAAACCCTGCCAACCAAATTGACGAGTAACTGTTTTATTAATTAAGCATTTGTTGGTAAATGATAAACCTCCAATACTCAAAGCGCCAGCTTTTTCATCAGCACACTCTGAGTCAGTATTACAAGGTATACCTAATTTTGATTGACCGTTGTCAAAAGCACCACCATCACAAATGCCAGCAGCATCTAACAACTGATTAACAGGATAATATTTATCAATAGGAGATTTGTCCCCTCCGCTATAAGTTACCTTAGTAAAGGAACACAGATCTTTTGATTCTGCTGTTGCTTCACCAGATGCAAACCCGCGACAAGTTTCCGGTATTACTTCTGTTGGCGGTTTATCACTAAACACGCTAACACTGCCGGGATTAGAACCTTTTAGACCAAAGTTTGAGTCTTTTTCCCCTACAATTAAATCGGAAATCTGATAACCATTAGGTATAGAGTAGCCACTGAAATCTTTAGCTGAAAAAGTAGCCACACCTGTAGCAGTTTGATAAGCAAGATTATCTAGACGATTAGTTTTAGTTGGCCAAATTTCTGAATTATCTACCCAATGAGCACATTTACCTAATAATTCATCACTACCAGCGTTAGAAACAGCGGCTTGATCGCAATTTCTAAATTGAGTACAAATTTCCGTAGGCTTGCCATCTTTAATCACTTTCATTGTAGAGGCACAGGCCAACCATTCCCCGCAAACGCGATCTCTCTTAACTTTTAAAACAACATTAGCATTATTAGCCGTAGAACTAACTATTGGATTAACCAACTCATAATTTTTTAATTCACTAGATTTGTAAGAATCCGCGGTATTCCAAAGTAAATCACCTTTGCTTGTTTCATTAAATAACACGCAGCCTTTTTGCAAACTAACTTGACCTTGGCAAGAACTTCTGTCTAAATCAGCATCTTTGATCAAATAATACGGCTGACCTAAAGGATTTATGGAATTATTATCAGCGCCAGAGGGATCCACAAATTCAGTACAACCATTTTGTTCCACAGGACAAATACCCACAGCGCCTCTGTATCCCGCGTCCCCATTCTTTTTAGTTTTGTAATTCAAGCCAGAATAACAAGTGCTAGTAGTGCCTTTAATCACCCAACCACCATAAGGATGAGCATCATCAATAGAAGCTTTCCATTCACACAAATCATTGCCAAAGACAACTGGATCTCTGAAATAATCAGTCCCCCCACCACCTGTTGTGTATTTATCGCAGCCCTCAGCATCTTTTTCACACAAAATTCTAGCATAGTTGTCTGGTTGGTCTTTAATATAAGAAGTAGCTGTGGAAGTAGCATGACCTAAAGCATCATAAGTGATATTACCTAAAGCACGACAGCCCAGATTATCATCGGCACATTGAAAGGCTGGGTCATTAACTAGATAGACCTTTCTGTCTCCAGCGGGAGCCAAACCTAAAGTTTGAGGAATTTTCATTGATTGAGCAGCATCAAAACTAAAAGAGATGGAATAAGTTTTACCCTCAGCATCTATGGTGGTAGCGCCAGTTGTTAAAGCAGTTAATTCTGATTCTGTCCCTACAAAATTAAAACGACAGCTTTTTTGGTTAGGAGCAACATCGCAATATACTTTTCCATGGCTGTCTTTGCAACCCACAGCTTGATTAGAAGTAGAGTTAACATTTAATTCACAGACAGCATTAACAATAGTAGAAGCCGCAGTAAAAGTGTTAAAAGTATCAACTAATTCTTCACAACCCACAGCTTCTTCGCGGCAAATATTATTAAACGATTTGGCCGCCACTGATTGTTTTTGTCTGGTTTTATAAGAAGTACAGCCCAATTGAGCTTGAGGAACTAATCTTAAAGGATTATAGAAACTACCTCCAGAAGACTCACCATTAGGATCATTATTAACATTGTCGCAAGACACTGGTGTGACCCAAGAATCTTTAATGACGTTAACATTAGCCGTCATCACCTTTAGATTATAGTTGTCTAAATAAAAAGTAGCAGAGGAAGAAATAAATTGAATGGTAGAAGAGGATTGAGAGGCATCCCAGGTACTAGTAAAAGGGCCCACAGTGTAAAGCTCCCAATTATTACTTAACTTAACAACCTTGGTATCCTTGGAATACCCACTAATAACAGCTGTTGGATTTGAAGGATTGGACGGAAAAAATGACACACCTAAATCAACTAAATTTCCCTTAGCCCAAAAATACACTAGATAAGTTTTATTTTTTTCTCCGCCAAAAGTCTGAGTAACTCCACTAGTACCAGCCGATACTGCTAATGATTTCCCGCCCACCACAGTAGACTCCGCACTAAATTTACCAACCCAATTAATAGCGGACAAGGCATCTGCACCAACAGCGCCAGATTCAAAATCTTGGGAAGCAATTGTTATGAAATTATTACCAGCGTTACCTTTATAAGCGCGGCAACCTACAGCTTCCACCGGACAAGTCTTGGCTTCCTTAGTAATAGCTAAGTAAGTACAGAATTTTTGGTCATTCCAAGTACCACCAGTAGCAAGACAAGAAGTTTCATCAGAAACTGTTTTACGCAAAGTTTTACACTCTGTAGCGGAGACAGTTATAGTTTTGGAATATAAACGATAAGATTTTGTTCCAGAACGGCTATAAAATTCACGACAATCTGGATTAAAGGCTCTGCCTAAACTAATACGATTAGCATAACTAGCTTCATCGCATTGACTATTATACCTTCCAATAGTAGCAGCATCATTAGTGTTATAAGCCGGTTCTAAACCAGTATAGCCTGTCTTCAAATTATAAGTTTTTAACTGATACCCGGTAGTATTACTTCCTTCCCAGGTATAAAATGTAGCCCCTTCATCTTCATGTTTGCTACAAGTTCTTAATTCACTATAAAATTCTTTTTGTTCCCCTCCAGCTGATTGTGCTTCTAAATTTACAAATTCTTCGCAGCCAACATTTTGGGCAGTACAAGATTTGGCAGTAGCTGGAATAAAATAATTAGTAGTACTAGTAGAAAATTGACTAATTGGTTGTTCAATATATGTTTCATACCCCACGCAATCATTAGGACACTGATTAGCAGGAGTTAAAACTCCAGGCACTGCTGGATTGCCATTACTTGGAGTATATAATTCGCAACCCTTTTCTGCCGCAGAACAAACCTGGGCAAAATTAGCACAAGCCTGTTTTTTTTCTGGCGTCTCCGCAGCAAAAATTTTATATAAATCAGATTTATTAACGGCCCAAGCTAAAGTAGAGCTGCTTAAAGAACTAGCGGAAGGTGTAGTGGCAACTAAATTTTCCCCGTAACAATTATAGTAACTGGGGGCCTTTTTTAAATTAAGAGGTTGATTAAACACTTCTGGAGCCGTTCTTAAAAATCTAGTGCAACCTTCATTAGCTACATCACAAGATTGAGCGTCTTGATCAAAATATATTTTAAACCCATTAGCATCCCACTGTAGACTTGCAGAAGTCGAGGTGGCATTAGTAGCATAACCACGACAGCCTACATTATCTGAAGTACAGATACCCTTATTCAAAGTATTGGCCAAATAACTAGAGGTTTGACCTTTGGAGCTGGTGTAATTAGTACAAGTATTAAATTGTTCGTCACAAGAGTTGCCACCTAAACGCCAATAATTTCTTTCTCTCAAACAATAACCCCAAGAGTTGCAGGTTTTAGTTGCTGGATCTTCACCAACACAATTCTGAATATCAGCACAAGATTGAACTCTTTGCCCAGGGGTACTACTTTGTGGCTCAGAATATAAAACGGAACCATAACTTTGGGCCGCGCACCTAGCTTTTGGAGCCACAATCAACCAATTAGGATCTATCAAATGATAAAAAGCATTGCCAACAGGAGAATAAAACCTGGCAACAATTTGATCTAAACTAAATGGTTGGCCTAATTTTTTAGATTCCTTAGCCGCCATTTCCCAACCCACTGGCAAAATTCTTAAAATGCGTAATTTTACTAAATTGTCATAACAATATGCTTGAGCTTTACAAGGCACACCAGGACCTAAAATTGGCCAGTTACCATTTAACATTTTTTGTTTTATTGCTTCCCCTACTGTCAAAGCTTCTCCATTTTGAGCTTTACTAAAAATATCTTTAAAAGATTCGTCTAAAGCTCCACAATAAGGTCCAGGATTAGTACTACAATCAGTAGAAAGTTCTGGAAGGTACTGGTAGTCTTCAATTTCTGTGAAAGTTGGTTTGGTAAAATCGGCAAAATAGGCCTCAGCGGCTTCACGAGAACCAACTAACTGAGCTTCATAAGCCAAAGGTCCAGCGCCATCCTTAGTGGCATCTTTAATCCAACCCCAAATACTACTCACGCTAGTTAAGCCGGTACTTAATAATTTCTCTTGAAGTTTATTAGATAAGGTATCTAAAAAAACCATGCCCACATCTTTTAAGGCAGCTAAATATTTTTTTGGATCACCAAGCTGGGTCTTTATCTCTGCAGCTTCTTTTTCTTTAGCTTCCTTGGCTCTTTGAGCATCAGCAGCTTTAACCTGTTCTTTGGTCATCTCTTCAGGAGCAGTAGCTTTTTTATCAACTGGACTTTTCAAAGGAATAGTTTTTCCATTCAAAGTAAGATCATTAACAGCTGAGACCTTTTCTTTATTTTTAGCGGCTTCTATCCCTTCGGCCATTTTTCTAGATAAAGATAAACCATTTTGGCCTGATTCAAATCCAGCTCCAACCTTACTCCAATATTCAGGTTTACCTATATTCTTATATGCTTCTATGACTGCCTTAAAATTACAACGGGGCTGGGGGCTTTCAACATTAACAGACTGCAATTTAAGTTTTAATTGAAGATCTGGTTGTTGCGGGGAACACAAATTAATTCCATATTTTTTAGTTAAAGCCCATTCATCACCAAAATTTCCAATAAAATCTCCCGCCGCACTCTCTCCTGCTTCTTGCCAATATTTTTTAGCATCAGTAACAAACATCGGCCCTTTATTATATTTACCGCTAGCCAACCAAGTAGCAGAATCTTGCGCAAATTTATTTAAAAAGTTTTTAACAGTTTTAAATAAAGCCTTACCAGCTGTACTACCCAAATTTTGATAAACACTATCTAAAATACCCATGACTGTGTCTTTCATGGATTTTGCGTCCAAAGAACTATCGCCAACAGGTAACCCCTCGGCTTTAGCTGGCTTGGCTAATACAAAACCACAAACAAGAAAAAACAAAAGAAAACCAATTACTATTTTTTTTCTCAAACTTTTTTCTTTTGTAAAATTGTTCATAAAATAAAACAACAACTTTTTTTAAAAACTACAATTGTTTAATTAAATCTAGCAAGGCCGCGTCATCCAATTTATCAACTGTGGCTTTGGGGACACCATTAGTTATTAAATTTTTTCTTAATTCAACTAAATCAATTTGGTCGGGATTAATACTAGAGCCAATTGAAGTACCTACATTTAATGTAGAAGTGGCAGAAGTCATAAATTCCTTAAAAAAAGCCACCAACTCTTCATCACTAAATTTATTTATTAACTCTGCCTTACCTCCACTCTGTAATAAAAACTCTCTTATCTTGGCAACATCAGGGTTGGCAGAAAAAATATTTTGCAATAATATTTGTTCTACAGAAGGTGAAGTATCTGTTACCGCTTGTTCTAACGTAGAAGTATTTATTTGCCCAGAAGTAGGATTGGCCATTTCATTAAAAAAACAATTTTGTCCTTTAGGACAATTGGGATCAGTTCCACCTGTTACTTCTTGTTTGTCACTTATGCCGTCTGAATCACTATCAGGTAGATACGGGCTGGTGTTATAAACATACAATTCTTCATAATCATTTAAACCATCTTTATCTGTATCTTTATTTTTTAATTCAGTCATTTGTTCTTCTTCTGTTTTTGGCACTTCCACATCTGAAGAATATTTTAAAGCAAAGAGAGCAAAGGGTGTTTTTAAATTATTACCCATTTGTTGAAAACCCAAATAAACTATTACAACAGCTAAAATTACAAAACCCCAAAAGGCCAGTTTTTCTTTTTTGGACAATTCCCCCGTTTCAACCCCCGGCCGGTGATTTAATTGTGGGTTATTCTTAGAATCCATTGCCTCTATTATATCTTCTTTAAAATAAACTCACAAGCGGATATCCACAAAAATTTTATTTTAACTTACTTTTAACTATTTTAAGCTAACTTTTCTGCTAGTTTTATCCAGTCGCTAACGCTTAAATCCTCAGCCCGAACTTCTGAGTCTAAATTAACACCTAGAAAAGCGCTACTTATCAACTCTGGAGAAAACAAAGATTTAAGATTTTTCTTGAGCATTTTCCTTTTTTGTACAAATCCCGTCTTGACCACTTTAAAGAAAAATTTTTCTTGTTCCAAAGACAAACGGGAAGAAATATTAGAAATTTTTAAAATAGCACTC
This sequence comes from Candidatus Magasanikiibacteriota bacterium, assembly GCA_026396495.1. Lineage (GTDB taxonomy): Bacteria > Patescibacteriota > Patescibacteriia > Magasanikbacterales > UBA10003 > GWC2-40-17. Next base: position 9,537 of record JAPLWR010000028.1, read on the forward strand.
TCTACTTTAGGTGGTGGCACAAAGGCGTTAGGTTTAACAATTTGTACAATTTGAGGAGTGCCATAATATTGAACCATAACCGAAAGAAAAGATTTTTTATCATCAGAGGCACAAATTCTTTCAGCCACTTCTCTTTGCACTAATAAAACCATTAGTTGTGGTTTATGAGAGGCCATTAAAAATTTTTCCAAAATTCTTGATGTAAGGTAATAAGGAATGTTGGCAATTACTTTGTAAGGAATCCCCACCAAATTATTTAGATCAAAAACTAAAACACTTTCTTTTCTAACTTCTAAATTTTTTTGCTGAGAAAATTTATTTTGCAAAAGAAAAATTAATCTCTCATCAATTTCTAAAGATAAAACCTGTTTGGCCAACTTGACTAATTCGGCTGTTAAAACTCCAGCCCCAGCGCCAACTTCTAAAATATAATCTTTGTCAGTTATTTCTCCTTCAGCCACTATCCTGGCTAAAATATTTTTATCAACTAAAAAATTTTGGCCAAGGGATTTATCCGCCTGGGGAGTTTTATTCTTTCTTTGATTGTGCAAATTTTCTCTTATCATTTTGATTAAAAATTAGATCCCTCATCTCTGTTCGGGATAACGCTATGCGTCAATTTTTATTTCTCCTTGTCGTAAAATTTTTACTTGATTATCTTCAGTAATTTTTACAATAGTAGTTGGCTGATGATGTGATAATACTCCCCCATCTATAATATAGATATTATTTTTTTCTATTCCCACTAAACTATTTTTTAATTCTTCTACAGAATAACTTTCTCCCTGACCAGACAAATTGGCCGAGGTGGCAACAATAGGCTTACCTAATTTTTGAGATAAATTTCTAGCAATTTCGTTACCAGAAACCCTAACCGCTGCTGTGCCATCTTTAGCCACACAACCACTAGCCAAAACTTTTTTAACTTGCACCACCAAAGTCAAAGCACCTGGCCAATATTTTAGAGATAATTCCTTAGCTTTATTACTTAAGATCACCCACTCCTCTGCCATTTCTAAGCTGCCCACAATTACTGGCAAAATTAAATCTTTGGAACGCTGTTTGATCTTAAATACTAAATCAACTGCTTCTTGATTAGTAGCATCACAACCCAGACCATAGGCGGTTTCTGTGGGATAAATTATCACCCCACCTTTTTTAAGATGTTCTATAGCTTCTAATATTTTTTTATTTTGCATAATCAATCTTAGGCATACTTTTTGTTTTTCGCCGACGAGGGCGTTAGTCTGCAGCAAGAAAAACAAAAAGTATGCCAAAAAAATTAGCTGCGTCTCATTTTTAAATAAGCTTCAATAAAATCAATTAAATCTCCATTTAACACTTTATCCGGATCTTTAGATTCAAAATCAGTGCGGTGGTCTTTAACTAAATGATAAGGATGCAAAACATAACTCCTAATTTGGTTGCTCCAAGCTGCCTCATGATATTCGCCTCGTAATTTTTCCATTTCTTGAGTCTTTTCCTCTTCCATTCTAGTAGCCAATTTAGCTTTTAAAATTTTCATAGCTGTTTCTTTATTCTGTTGTTGGCTTCTTTCATTCTGACAAGAAACAGTAATGCCGGTTGGTAAATGAACAATACGTACCGCGCTGTAAGTGGTATTTACTGATTGCCCACCTTTACCCGAAGACATGAAGGTATCAATACGTAAATCATCTGGTTTAATTTCTAAGACAGTTTTTTCATCAATTTCTGGCAAGACTTCTACCAAAGCAAAAGAGGTGTGACGCATTTTTTCTGAATCAAAAGGGGAAATGCGCACTAAACGATGGACACCGTGTTCTGATTTTAAAAATCCATAAGCTTGAACTCCTTTAATTAATAAAGTGACGCTTTTAATACCAGCTTCTCCACCTCTACTTTCATTTAAAATTTGAGTCTTAAAACCTCGCTTTTCACAAAAACGTAAATACATCCGCAAAAGCATTTCAGCAAAATCCATGGCATCTACCCCGCCAGTACCAGCATGAATAGACAAAAAGGCATTATTATTATCATGTGCCCCAGAAAACATCAAACTAATTTCCGCCTCGGCAAATTTCTCTTTTAATTGAACTGTTTGTTTTTCCAAATCTTCACGTAGACTCACAGATTTATCTTTTTCATCTAATTCCCCCATTTCTAATAAATCAGCAACTTGTTTTTTTAAAGATACCCAAAAGTCTAATTCCTTTTTTAACTCATCATACTTCTGAGTAATTTCTCCGGCTTGGAGTGAATCTGACCAAAAACTTTGAAGAGACATCTGATCTTCTAATTTTTGCCTTTCTTCATTTTTTTTATCCAAATGCAATAAACCCCAAGCTTCTTCAATTTTGGTTTGCAAATTTTTCAATTCAGAAATTACCTCTTTTATAGTCATACGAATAGTATATTTATACCAAAAATAAGCTAAATTTAAAAGCCCCCCTTATGGGGGGGCTTAAAAATAATCTTTTAAATTTTTATCTGCTCCGCATATTTACCAATCACTGGTAATTCTTCCATCTTGCCGTTGTAGACATTCTGCATGCCCACAACAGTAAAGATAATGGAGGCAACCCATAAAGCCCAACCTACAAAAGGTATCCAACCAACTACCCAAGTAACTAACCACAAAATGCACAAAACTAAACCTTGTTTACCATGAAACTGAGCAAAAGGACTATCTTTTTTGCCTAACAAAGGAATAAGACAAAGTATTCCCAAATAACCAACAGCCGCAATAATTTTATTATTCTTAAAATCTTTTGGGTCAGGAACTTTTTTTGTTTTTTGTTCCATATAAAATTAAATTTAAATTAGTACCCATAACAGTATAGCACGAACCCGGGGTGCAAAAAAAGCCGTCCCAACAAATGTAGAGACGACCTTTTTGATTAATAACCCATTCCCATGCCACCCATACCTGGCGCCCCAGGTGCTTGTTCGTCTTTCTTTTCTGGAATA
>JAPLWR010000071.1 GCA_026396495.1 Candidatus Magasanikiibacteriota bacterium
CCTCGGTGTCCCCATCGCTCTTGTAAGCGTGGGCCCAGACCGAGAGCAAATCATCAATATTTCCGCTTTTTAACTAACTCCCAACCAGCCCCTCTAACCAGGGGCTTTTTATTAAAAAATATTGACAAAAGACGCAAATTATTTTAAAATTGGCCCAGCCGACACCTTTAAGTTTGGCTATACGCTCTTTCCAACTTAAGGAGACTTTCAATGGAACAGCATGCACCTCGTCTGACTTTTGTACCATTCCAAGACAACACTCTTTTCAATCTTCTGGGTTTGGGTTCTGGACGTATCATCACTGATGACAACAGAATTCGGGTGGTTTATTCCCAAGACATGGGAAACGATGCGATGGAAGAATTGTTGGGTAGGGATTTTTACCTGCCTGACAACGTTGATGTGATTCGTATCAACGAGGAAATGCGTCAGGCTAACCTGGCAATGGGCCCTCTCTTTTTGATGGCAGCTTTTCTCAAGTTTGATCTTCCTGAAGGTTACACTCCTCAGGACGGAGTTGATTTTAGATCTTGTCCTTTTTCGGAATGTGACAATACAGTCCACCACGGTTGGCTTTATTATGGGAAACGTCCGCAGAAGGAAATCACTAACCTTACTCAAGGAATTCGAATCCTTGTTTGGGCAGTGAATAACGGACACATCACACCTGAAACCGCCATTTTCCTTTTCAAGAAGATGATCAAAATGGGATTGGCTTATACCAAGGAAGACTATCAGCGCCAGCTGGAAAAAAACCATCCAGAAGTGCGTGTTGCTCGACTGGTCATTGATTTCCTGACCGATCTTTTGTTTCCTCTTCCTTGATTTTTCTCTCAAAACTACAACTTTCAAGCTCAACCACCTGGTTGGGCTTTTTTTAATCTCTCCCCTTGACACCAGGACCTCCCTTTTGTTATACTAAGCTCACGTTTAAATCAGCTTAAATAATCACAGCTCTCCCAGCTTCTTTCCTTTTGCTCCTCCCCTATAATAATGGGGCCCAAAAGGAATGGGTAGAGTGGTTCCGTCTTCTGTCTTTACCGACAAAGCGGATAAAAGGAGAATAATTATGTCCTATCAGATCCCGTCAATTTTAGATATGCTTAAAGCTGGTGTTCAGTTTGGTCACCAGTCTAACAAGTGGCACCCCAAGATGGCGCCTTTTATTTTTACCGAAAGAAATAGCGTCCACATCTTTGATCTAGAACAAACTCAGGTCAAATTAGCCGAAGCTTTAGAGTATTTAAAAAACTCTGCTGCTCAAAACCGCACAGTTCTCTTTGTTGGTACCAAAGAACAAGCCAAGCCAATCATCAAAAAATACGCTGAAGAGGCTGGTATTCCTTTTATTACAGAGCGTTGGATGGGTGGACTTTTAACTAACTTTGATGAAATTCATCAAACTTTGTTTAAAAAGTACAAAAAATTAAAAGGTCTTAAAGAAACAGGCGAAATTTCTAAATACACCAAAAAAGAACAAATCCGTTTAATGAAAGAATTAGACAAAATGGATCGTTACTTAGGCAGTATTGAAAAAATGGATAAACGCCCTGATATTATTTTCATCGTTGATTTGAAAATGGAAAAAACTGCTTTTGAAGAAGCCCAAAAAAGTGGCATCAAAGTAGTGGCCTTCTGCGATTCCAATACCAACCCAGAAAATGTTGACTACCCCATCCCAGCTAATGACGATGCTACTCATTCCATTGAGTTAATTGTTAAATTGGCTGTGGAAGCTGTTAAAGAAGGTAAAGCTAACATTGTAATTGCTCCAGTAAATAAAGAAGTTGCTCCAAAAGTTGAAAGAAAAGAAAGTGTAACCAACGTCTTTAGTGAATAATATAAAATAATTATATGGCTAAAAAAATAAAAACCCTGATCAAATTGCAAATTCCTGCAGGTCAAGCCAACCCAGCGCCACCAATTGGTCCAGCCTTGGGTCAACACGGTTTGAACATTGCTGAATTCTGTCAAAAATTTAATGCCGCTACCAAGGATAAGATGGGTGAAATCACCCCAGTAGAAATCACTGTTTATGAAGACAGATCTTATACCTTCATTACCAAAACTCCTCCAGTAGCTGAAATGATTAAAAAAGCTGCTGGTATTACCAAAGGCTCTGGCAAACCCTTACAAGAAAAAGTTGGTAAAATTACTAAAGCTCAAGTAAAAGAAATCGCCGAGAAAAAAATGCCTGATTTAAACTGCACTTCAGTAGAATCAGCTATGAGAATGGTAGAAGGAACAGCTAAACAAATGGGAGTCAACGTGGTTTAAAAAATTGATGCACAAGCATCATCCTGAGGCCAAAGGCCGAAGGATCTAAACCTTATTTCATATGTCCTCTAAATCTCAACTGATCCGCACCATTTATCTTTACGCTGTATCTTTAATTACTTTGGTAATGATAATTGTGACGGCTTCCAGCTTAATTAACTTAGGTCTAAAGACTTGGGTTTTTACCAAAGCTGATCGTCCTGAGTTTTATGACTCTTACCCAGCAGCCCCAGTCGTTGATAAAAATGGTGTTGTAGCTACTTCCACTACTGCTACCGATAGAGAACTGATGAAAAAAGACCAAGAAGAAAGATACCAGATTCAAAAACAAACAGAAGCAGTCAGATCTTTTGCTATGCTTCTGGTGGCTTTGCCAATTTTTTTCTTTCATTGGCACTTAACTAAAAAAGAAAAAGAAGAAAAAGAAAATTAAAAATAATTAATTTATGTGGGAGATGCCGCTGAAACGCCATCATTAAAACCACAAACGCAAAAAAAATATGCGCAGCAAAAAATATCTAAAATCCAAAGCTCAGATCGAAAACAAAAAAACCTACTCTTTAGAAGAAGGTATCGAGTTGGTCAAAAAAACTTCCGCCACCAAATTTGATGGCACTATTGAACTTCATTTACGCTTAGGTATCGATCCTAAAAAAGGTGAGGAACAAATTCGTGGCACTATTGTTTTACCTAACACCTTTGGTAAATCTAAAATTGTAGCCGCTTTTGTGGATTCCACTAAAGAAGACGAAGCTAAAGCCGCCGGAGCTGACATTGTTGGATCTGAAGAGTTAATTGATGAAATTGCCAAAACTCAAAAAATTAATTTTGATGTAGCCGTGGCCCTCCCTTCTATGATGCCTAAACTAGCCAAAATTGCTAAAATTTTAGGCCCCAAAGGTTTAATGCCTAATCCAAAAACAGAAACTGTTGGACCAAACATCAAAAAAATTATTGAGGAATTGAAGAAAGGTAAATTGGCTTTTAAAAATGACGATGGTGGTAACATTCATATTGCTGTCGGAAAAGTTTCTTTTGAAACAGCCAAAACTTTAGCCAACTTACAAACAGTTATTGAAATCATCAAAAAAATTAAACCCCCTACTTCCAAAGGCACTTACATTAAAAATGCCACTCTCACTTCTACCATGGGACCAGCTGTAAAAATCCAAGTTGTTTAATTTTACAAGGTTAGCTTTACAAGATATAATAAAAGGCGGGGATATTCCCCGCTTTTTGTTAAATTAAATACCTAAAAATTATATGACTACCCCAAAATTCTCTAGACCTAGTTGGGATGAATACTTCATGGCCATGGCTAGAATAACCGCTACTCGTTCTAATTGTGACAGATTGCATACCGGCGCTGTTTTAGTAAAAGACAAAAGAATTATCGCCACAGGCTACAACGGAGCGCCTCCAGGATTGCCTAATTGTGATGAGGTAGGTCATCTATTAGAAGGCACTCATTGTGTTAGAACTGTCCACGCTGAACATAACACCCTTTTACAAGTAGCTAGACTTCAAGGCGCCTCTACAGAAGGCACTACTATTTATAGCCTCTACTCCCCTTGCATCCACTGTGCCAAATATTTAGTCGCGGCTGGTGTCAAAAGATTAGTTTATGGACAAATCTACCGCAATCCAGAAGTGATAGAATATTTAAGAGCAGCTAATATAGATGTCGATCAATACAAAGAAAACAAAAGCTGGTTAGAAAAATTACGCGATGTTTTTAAAGATGAGGTAGCAGAAGTTAAAGCCAAAGAAGGTGACGTTCAAATGGAAGTAAAGAGGTAACTATGGCACAAAATGAAAAAAAAATAATTTTAGGTTTTTCTGGTCTTCTTTCTAGCGGTAAAGGTACGGCGGCTAAATATTTAGAAGAAAAATACGGCGCCTCCTCTTATCGTTTCTCTACCATGCTAAGAGATGTTCTAAACAGACTTTATATAGAACACTCCCGGGATAATTTAATTAAACTCTCAGAAATTATCCGCACCACTTTTGGAGAAGACGCCCTGGCTAAAACTATTGCCAAAGATGCCGAAACTGATCCTAACCCAATTATTGTTGTGGAAGGAATTCGCCGTTTAGCTGACATTAGCCATCTTCAACAACTACCCAATTTTATTTTAGTAGAAATTTTTGCCGATCCTAAAATCAGATATGAACGGCTGGTTCAACGAGGAGAAAATACTGATGATAAAACCAAAACCTACGAACAATTCTTAGCTGATCATCAAAGATCCACAGAATTATCAATTTTAGAAGTATTAAAACAAGCCAAAGAAAAAATAGACAACAACGGCAATACATTGGAATTACAAAAACAGTTAGACGCCCTAGTTAAAAAATATCAAACCGAGTAATTTATGTTGATTGATCTGCACACCCATACTAAATGTTCCGATGGACTTCTAACAGTAGAAGAATTAGTTAAAAAAGCAGCCCAAAAAAAGGTTAAGATTTTGGCTCTGACAGATCATGACACAGTGGAAGGGCTCCCCCTTTTTATTAAAATTTGTGCTAAATATAAAATTCAAGCCATTCCTGGAATAGAACTAAGCACAGAAATAGACGGGATAGAATTGCATATAGTAGGTTATCTAAAAAACTTCTACCACA
>JAPLWR010000030.1 GCA_026396495.1 Candidatus Magasanikiibacteriota bacterium
TTAGAGCGTACGATTCACATTCGTAAGGTCACAGGTTCGATCCCTGTGCCGTCCACCATCCACAAAACATATATGGAGGAAGAATTACAACCCAGTCAGCAAATTTACGGTGAAATTTACCACGTTTGGCAAATACCAGAATATCACCAGCACCAAAGAGGTCGCACTTGGTATATTGTGGCCGGTATCGTTTTTGTGTTTTTGATTGGTTATGGTATTTTTACCAATAACTTTTTGTTTTCATTACTCATGTTGTTGTTTGCTGGCATTATTTTTATGCACAGTACTAGGGAGCCAATGTATTTAAATATCGGGGTATCTGATAAAGGTGTTATTTTGAATGAGAGGTTTATCACCTATGACAAGATACAATCTTTTTGGATTATTGATGAACCGCCTTTAACTAAAAATTTATTTTTAAAGTTTGATAGTGCTTTTAGCCAGCCTTTATCCATTCATTTAGCAGAGCAAGATGCTGAAGAAGTACGTTCCACTTTAACTAAGTTTTTGGAGGAAGATGTTACTCAAAAAGAAGAACCATTGAGTGATTTGCTATGGCGGGTCTTGAAATTATAAAGGTTATCTGTTAAGCTGATGCTGGATTTAAGCACCCGTCGTTCAACGGATAGGACTCAAGATTGCGGATCTTGTAATCGAGGTTCGATTCCTCGCGGGTGCAAGATAATTTTAAACCCCCTTTTGGGGGTTTTTGAATTTTAGGGATTTTACTATAAAATGGAGCTATATGGTTAATTTGGAGACGCCCTTGTCTAAATTTCCTACTGTCAAAAAGGCAATTTTTAAAAAGCTGCATTCTTTGGGTTTAAACAAGGCTCAAGATTTGTTATATCATTTTCCTTTTCGTTATGATGATTTTAGTAAAACAGTGGCGATAAGGGAGATAATGCCAGAGGTGCCGGTTACTATTCATGGTCGTTTGCAATTATTAACTAATCGAAGAAGTTTTGCCGCTCGTAAGATGGTGACTGAAGGAATTATTGCAGATGAAGGTGGGCAGATAAAAGCAGTTTGGTTTAATCAACCTTATTTAATTAAAAATTTGCAAGTAGGAGATGAATTATATTTAGCTGGCAAAGCCGAGTTAAATAAATATGGCTTGCAATTAGTTAACCCGGTTTATGAAAAAGAAAGAAAAGATGGTAGTACTTTAAATACAGGAAGATTAGTTCCTGTTTATCCCACTACTAGTGGATTGTCTCAAAAGCAAATTAGATTCTTAATAAAGACATCTTTAGACGCAGCGACACTTTTACCAGAATGGCTGCCAGCCAAAATAGTTAAGCAGTTTAATTTTTTACCATTGGCCGAATCTTTAAAAGAGGTGCATTTTCCTACTGGGGATAAAAAATTTGAACAGGTAAAAAAAAGATTTCAGTTTGAAGAGTTATTTTTAATTCAGTTGCGTAATGAATTATGGCGCCAGGATTTATTTAAAAGTGGTGGAGCAGTAAATATCAAATTTCAAGAAGAGGCCACGCGTACTTTTGTAGAACATCTACCATTTAAATTAACTACGGATCAGCGCTCGGCTGCTTGGGAGATTTTACAGGATTTAGAAAAGGGTCGTCCCATGAATAGATTGTTAGATGGAGATGTGGGTTCTGGTAAGACAGTGGTGGCGGCTATGGCTATATTAAATACTGTGGTTGGTGGTTGCCAGGCTACATTAATGGCACCTACTGAAATATTAGCTACTCAGCATTATGAAACTTTCATAAGGTTTTTTGAAGGGTTTCCAGTTAGAGTGGGCCTTTTAACTTCTCACCTGTGTAAGTTTGCCGGTGGAGATTCTAAAAAAGAATTATTAGATAAAAGTAAGTTAGGAGAAATTGATTTATTAGTTGGCACACATGCTTTGGTCCAGGATAAAATTAAATTTAAAAAATTAGGTTTAGCTATTGTTGATGAGCAACATCGTTTTGGGGTTGAACAACGTCATAAATTACAGAAAAAAGGTAGAGGTACTAAAGTGCCACATTTTTTGTCTATGACGGCTACACCAATTCCCAGATCTTATGCTTTGTCTTTATATGGCGATTTAGATTTATCTTTAATAAAGCATAAACCAGTTGGCAGAAAAGCAATCATTACTAAATTAGTGGAAGAAGTTGATCGTGGTAAAGCCTATGATTTTATCAGGCGTCAAATTAAAACAGGCAGGCAAGTATTTGTAATTTGTCCTTTGATAGAAGAAGAGGAAAAAAGTGACAAAAAAAGTGTCATGACCGAATATAAAATGAGGGTAGGGGAGAAGGAAGATGTAATTGGTAAATTTTTAACGCGAGAGTTTGATATTTTAGTTTCTACTTCGGTGGTGGAAGTGGGGGTGGATATACCTAATGCTAGTGTGATGATGATTGAGGGAGCTGAAAAGTTTGGTTTGGCACAATTACACCAATTTAGAGGTCGGGTGGGAAGAAGTGAACATCAATCATATTGTTTATTATTTTCTAAGGCAGTAAATCAAAAAACTAAACAGCGCTTACAATATTTTGTAGAAAATAGCGACGGTTTTGCTTTAGCGGAAAAAGATTTAGAAATGAGAGGCCCTGGTGAGGTTTTTGGTACTACTCAGCATGGCTTTCCAGAGTTGAAGATGGCGGATTTATCTAATTTAGAGATGGTTAAACAAAGTAGAGAGGTTGCTAAGATGATTTTAGAAGAAGATCCAGCGTTGGCGCAAAATCCCTTATTAAAAGAAAAAATAAAAGATTGGGAAAAAACAGTACATTTGGAATAAAGATTTTTTAAAAACTCCCCAGAGGGGAGTTTTTTTATTTAATAATCTTTTCTATAATCTCTTTTACATTTTCTAGTGGTGCTATTTTTAGACCACTAAAGTTTGGTAGGTCTTTAGTCGGGGGAATAACAGCAAATTTGAAACCCATTTTTTTAATTTCCATCAATCTTTTTTCTACGTTACCTACCATTCTTACTTCTCCTCCTAAACCAATTTCTCCAAAAGAGGCCAGATCTTGGGGTAGGGTTTTATTTTTTAACGCCGAAGCAATGGCCAAAACTACGGCTAAGTCAGCTGCTGGTTCATCAGCTTTTAATCCGCCAACCACATTAATGAAAATATCGTGGGTTTCTAAAGGTAATCCGGTGCGCTTAGCTAATACTGCAATTAGAACTTGTAAACGATTTAAATCAAATCCAGAAGCGCGGCGTTGGGGATACCCAAATTGAGTGCGGGTAACTAAGGCTTGGATCTCTATCAAGAGGGGACGGCTACCTTCTATAAGGCAGGTGACAGCTGATCCGGGAATTGAAGAATTGCGACCTGATAAAAAAGCCACAGAAGGATTTTTTACTTCTATGAGACCAGTTTGTTTCATTTCAAAAACGCCAATTTCATTAGTAGAACCAAAACGATTTTTAACAGCGCGTAAAATTCTAAATTGATGGTGCCTCTCGCCTTCCAAATATAAAACAGTGTCCACTAGGTGTTCCAAAGTTTTGGGTCCAGATAGGTTGCCATCTTTGGTTACGTGTCCGATGATAATAATTGGTGTTTGAGTAGTTTTGGCTGTCTCCATTAATTTAGCGCAAACAGCTTTTATTTGAGTAGGGTTGCCAGAAGGACCACTTACCTCAATAGAAGAAATTGTTTGAATAGAATCTACAATAGCAAGTGAAGGTTTAAGTTGCTCAATGGTGGCGCAAATAGTTTCGATATTTGTTTCACCTAAAAATTCTAGATTTTTAGGTTTTAATTCTAATCTATCAAAACGGATTTTTATTTGTTCGGCGGATTCTTCTCCAGAGACGTATAAAGATTTAGCAGTAATTTGGGAAGCAATTTGCAGTACCAGTGTAGATTTTCCAATGCCTGGTTCGCCACCAAGTAGAATTAAGGATCCTGGAGCAAAGCCACCACCTAAAACTCTATCAAACTCTTCTATTTGCGTTTTTAAGCGAGTAGTTTCTTTGCCAACAATATTGCTTAAGTTTAAAGTTTTTCCAGCGGGCACGTTGGTTTTTCTGTTTTTTAGACTAGAAACTTTTACTGCTGTCTCAGAACTTTCTTTAATTGTACCCCAACCTCCACATTCCAAACAACGCCCAGTCCACTTGGTGTATTGAGCGTCGCATTTTGAACAATTGAAAAGAGTTTTAGTTGCCATATCCTAGACAAGGTCCTTTATACCAAGTTTTTGTAGTTTTTATATTTTCACCGTATTTTAGAATTAAATCTTGTTCTTTTTGGGAACATTCTTTTTCTTTCATTTCTATAAAATTTACAGCATCATTAGGATCGGTATTAAATTTATCACCTCCGCTTATATTTTGCGTTTCTTCAAGGATATTGCAGCAACCATATGGTTCTACATCGGCTCCTGTTTCTTTTAAATAAGTTTGTTTATAAGTAGCCCAATCAAAAGCTATTTTGCATTTACTATTAAAATCATTTGGGTCGGTGTAATGTTCCGCATTGTTTAAACCTATCTTTGACCAGTCAAAATTTCTTACATCAATATGATCTGTTCCAGTTACTTGGCAATGTCCAATGATACTTGAGTCTAAATATTGAGCCCCTGTTCTTCTAACGATGCCATTTAGTAATTTTTTTAAAGACGTATATTGTTCATCAGTAACGGTGCAATTGGCGGTGCGCCCACTACCTGGGCAATTTGCAGCAATTGATAAATCTATGCCAATTGAAAATTGGTTGATTGCTCCTGCATGCCAGGCGGTTTTTAATTCTCCCACTAATTGTTCAACAGTTCCATCTCTATCAATTGAATAATGAGAAGAGACGTTTCTGCTTTTAAAAACACTAACTGTTGAGGCGGTGGTTCTTGCTCCTTCATGTAAGACAATATATTTTATACTTTTAGATGATCTTGATCCACAAGCTAGATTATCCAGCTGTCCTAAATAGGTTTTTCCGCCATCTGGTGACGGTCTAGAAGGTTCATTTTTTCCAGTACAAGCAGGCCCATCTTTGGGGGTAGTCATAGATGCAGGATCATCGGCGAATTCTATCCTACTAATTGCTTGTATTTTTAGACTTTTAAAACTAACTAAATCTGGGTTGATAATGTATAAAATAGTATAAGAAGCTAATAATAGCACTAAGCCTAACAAAGCGTGGGTTATTCTTTCCACCCCTTCTTTGGTTCTTTGGGCGTTGCCACCAGCAGTCATATAAACAAATCCGCCAAACATCACTAATACGGCAGCCAAAGTGCCAGCCATAAGTAACGCCCAACGAAAAATAGCCGAGATGTATTGGCCTAGAAAGGGGATGTAGATATAACCAGATTCATCTGGTTGTTTAATGGTATTGGTGGTAAATGGTTTGAGGGTTGGAACGTCTACCTCTAAGGTAGGAGCTATAGCTTGAAATTTAACTGGCGGAGCCTCGGTTACAGGATTAACACAAGTTGATCCTTGACAAGAACCTGTTTGACACTGCAAGGGTCTTTCACATTTTTCTCCTAGTTGTAATTTACTAGAAGAACAACGAGCAGCTAGCGTACCTGATGGAGGAAGGCAATAAGTATCTGGGCAATCGGTATCACTGGTGCAGGTTTTTTCTACTGTGGGGGGAGCACCAAATGGAGCAGCTCCTACTGGAATTACAAGAAAAAAAAGTGAGAAGACATATAAAATTGTAATTATTTTTTTCATGATCATAATTATAATTTACATTCTTCTTTCACCCAGGTGTTTGTTTCAGCAGAAGTTTTACAATCTTTTTCAGTTTTTGTTTGTGGTGGTACTGATGCCCCCAAATTTGTGAATGTGCAGCAACCACTTTCAAGAGACCAAATAGAAGTTTCTCCCATCGCCGGGCTAGGTAGAGAATCTATGATTTGTGTGGATCCTTCTGGATCTGCTTCTGAAAACGCTGGTGCTGGGGCAGTTTTGCAATCATTGTATGGCTTCCATTTAGTGTTGCCTGGAGTGGCGTCTGCATAAAGAACAGCGGAACCACTGCTAGGTAGTGGAATTTTACTTGCACCAGCTGCATAACCCCAAAAAGCTGCGCGAACAATATCTTGTCCTGTCCAGCCCATTTTTTGAGCCTTTTGAAAATTAAATTTAAAAAGTTTAGCACTAACTTCTATGGCAGAATCAACTTTTAATAAATCGGGTATAGAATAACATTTATCAAAAAGTGTAACACCTCTTTGTCCGTTGCATTGGCTTTTTCCTCCAAAAGTTATTTGTCCTAAACCAAAACCATGGGTGATTCCATCACGCCAATCAACACCATAGTCTGGGGAAGTGCGTCCAGTAGAAGAAATCCCACCGTCGTCATTTTTAACATCGGTTTTGTTATTAATTGCTGGATTGTAATCTTTTTCATTAGTGACTGGCGGAGTAAAAGTTGCACCACTATATTTTTTTCCACTTAACAAAAAGTTTTTTCTAGATGGAACACTTTTGATGCCAGTATAATTTTCATCGTGTCCAATAACACCAGGTTTACCGCCAGACTCTGTACTAACTATAGCAATCATGTAACAAGGAGTGTCTAGACCTACCTGAGTACTTATTTCTTTAGCTTTGGCAATAATTTCAGCGGGAGGCAAGGGCGCTCCTCCTGTAATAGAAGCATAATCAGAGGGGCTTAATTCTTCTAGAGTTAAGACTTTAGGTTTAATTACTTGAAGTTTTAAACTTCTGAATTCTACTAAACCGGGGTTGATAATATACAAGATGGAGTAGGAGCCCAGGATAATTAAAAGTCCTCCTAAAGCATGCATAATTCTATCTTTTCCTTCATCAACTTTTTGTTTATTACCACCAGCCGTCATATAAACAAATCCGCCAGCCATGATTAAAACTGCAGCTATGGTGCCACAAACTAATAAAACCCAGCGGAAAATAGCTATAAGATATTGGCCAAGAAAGGGGAGATAGATATAACCAGCGGCATCGGGTTGTTTTATTCCGCTGGTAGTAAATGGTTGGAGGGTAGGAATATTAATTTGTAAAACAGGAGCCACGGCTTGAAATTTAAATTCTGAAGGTGTTTCCGATGTTGGGTTGGTGGTAATGGACATGGTTTTACCCTCTTTCCCTAGCCATTTTTCACAATCAGGCACGTCCGTAAAAAAGCTACAAAAATTGTATGTTTTATTTTCAGATAATTTGTTATCACAATCAGCTTTATTATTGGCACCTGTAAAACAATCAGAGTATTTTACAGCAGAATCTTTTACAACGGCACATCTGCAAGCACCAGCTAAAGTGGGCAGAGGAAAAATAAAAAAATTAGCTACGACAATAGAAAAAATAATAAGTAAAAGTGTTTTTGGATAATTAACCTTAAGCATATTTAAAAAACTTATTTATTTATTAATCCTTCTACTACTTCAATTGATAAATTATTAATTTTTCCCCCGTTTATATAAAAAGTGGGAGTTCCGTCTACACCAATATCTTGTCCTTCTTTAAAAGATTTTTCCACCAAAGGTCTAGTTTCTTCATTATTTAGACAGGTTTCAAATGAAGAGATATTTAAATTTAAAAGTTTAGCCATTTCAGAAAATTGTTTTGTTCCTAAATTATTTTGATTTTCAAAAAGTAAATCATGAAATTCCCAAAATTTATTTTGTTTACCAGCACATCTGGCGGCCATATGAGCTTGCCAGGTTACTTCAATTGGTTGCAGGAAAGGAAAATCTTTCCAAACCAATCTCACCTCTTGTGGGTATTTGTTGAGTATATCTTTTAAGGTTTGATTTGTTTCTGCGCAATGACTACATTGATAATCGGCAAATTCTACAATAGTTACTTTGGCATTATTTAATCCTTTTTGTGGGTCGGCAATAGTTATTGTTGGTGTTTTTGTTGTTGAGGATTCTTGAGTGGTGTTAGAATTTTCTTTAAAAATTTCTTCAAAACTTGGTGGAGTATTTTTGCGTACCGAAAGAAAAAAAATAACAACGGTTAAAATAATAACACATGTTAATGCAATTTGTCCTTTAGTGGTTGATGTCATACTATTTTAATTTAATCTGGTGTAAGAGACCGGTGTTTTTATCGGTAAAAAACATAGTGGATTTGTCTCCGGAAATCAGCAACGTTTCAATAGTGGAGTTGCTATCTGGTTGGGCAATCAGTGTCTTTAGATTAGTATTTAAATCAATTTTATAAATTTTATCAGGTGTATTATCAGACATAGATGGCTCAAAACCAGCACCATAGACTAATTCATCGGGGACAGCGCAGTATAAGGTGCTGTTGTCTGCAAAGGTGCATTTTTCTGCCCAGGTGTTGATATTTAAAGTGTGTCTGCCTGTTCCGGTTTGAGCCCCTTGAGCATTAGTGACCCAAAGAGTTGGTTTGAGTTCGGAATCTTGATTAAAAGTGCTGTAGACCAACTTATCTCCATCTTTAGACCAAAGTGGATGAAAATCAAATCCTTCAATTATCAGTGGGTTAAGTGTTTCCCCATCTTTACCCAAAGTTAACATTTCTTTTCTACCAAAACCTTGTGGATCCCCTGTATCGGAAAAACCAATAACTCCTCCGGCTGGTGACCAACTTACGGTAACTTTATCTGCATTATCTCCCATGGGGTAAATGGGCTCGGCCTGTGTACCATCTGGGTTAGAGGAAAGAAGCCAGCGATTATTAGGATCTAATCCAATACTTTTAGCTACAATTTCATTACCTGTCTTAGAAAAAGAAAAATCTTCCCAGTGTTTGGGAATAGTAACTTGTCGGCCAGTGGAAAAATCATAAAATATTTTAGAACTGTCAGGATATTCCAAAATACCCTTGTCTCCTTGTGGTGACCAGGTAACTTTTTGGACATTGTAAAAGTTTTTATTTGAAAGAGCCAGCGGATTACCATCTGTTCCGATGCGATAGAATTTTCCATCTTCTGGATTGTAGTAATTTATTTTTTGTCCATCAGCAGATAATGTGGGGTTTTGGGCAACAGAAGAAGTGAGGGAGGGGGCTTGGGTTAATCCACCTAAGGCAATTGTTGAAGCAGTAGGTAAGGGGGATATAGTTGATGGCAAATTTGTAACTAATCCGGGTGGCGGGCCAGAAATGGAGCCAGGAAGACCAGCACCAGGTCCATTTACCCCTGGAACGTTAGTAATTGGAGGGGCGACTGGTTTTTTCCAGAAAAAGTAGTAAAGACCAAAGGCAAAAAGAATGGTGGCCGCTACAAAGACGATAATTAAAAGTATTTTTTTTCTGTCCATAATAATTAAATTAAGGGATTATTTTAAAAAATTATTGTAAGAAACTGGAAGGTAATAATGAGCACATGTCAGGTAAAACTCCACCAGCTGTGCAAAAATATTTTATTGTTACGGCTAAAATAACAGCTAGAATAAATAATCCAAACAATATTCCTAGAAACGACATTAAACAACTAGACATGCAGGATTTTAAATCACAAGGTAGCATCTGTTGCAAAAGACCTATTGGGCCTGCCTTTTCTTCACCTAGAAGTCTGGAAAAAACTCCAAAAATGGCCAACGGGCCTTCATCTTTTGAATCATCATCAGATTTTATACCCAACATTTGGGCGCCCTCTCGAACTTTTTTAAGACCTTTCTTTTGTACGTCTTTTGCATTTTTTCTTAAACTAAAACCAAAATGAACGAGAACAAAACTAATAGGAAGAATTATTATTGATACGATTATTCCCACTACGGTCCACCCCAATCCTAAGGCTATGTCAAATAAACCGCGCGCAATGTAAATAATGGAATTGGAGGCCCTTTGTTCAATTTTGCCCGCTAAGTTTTCCGCATGACCTGCCGCAATTTTTTTTGCGCCTTCTTTTCTGTTAATCTGTGTTTTTTGTTGTTCTTCCAGTTGTTTTTTGTTTTCTTC
>JAPLWR010000112.1:0-5188 GCA_026396495.1 Candidatus Magasanikiibacteriota bacterium
TAGAAATTATTAAAAAAGACCTAATTTTCAGCATAACAATTAAAAATTAAGACATTAAAAACTTAATTCTTTTTTTACTAACTTTTTTCTTAGAAAGCTTTTTTTTATTACGAGAAAGCATTTCTAATTCTTTTTTAAAAGTATCAACATCTTCAAAAGCACGATAAACAGAAGCAAAACGAATATAGGCAACTTTATCAAAACTTTTCAAACGATTCATTAAAATTTCACCAATCTCTTGGCTTTTAATTTCATGTTTTCTTTTTTTCTGAATATCTCTTTCTATAGAATGAATCAAAGCAGCTAAAGAATCATTGGTATAAGATCTTTTTTCCAAGGCCTTAAGTAAACCCTTATGAATCTTATCTCTACTATAAGCCTCCCTACGGCCATCACGCTTCACCACCATTAAATCCAAAATTTCCGTTTCTTCTAAAGTAGAAAAACGGTATTGGCATTTAAAACATTCACGTCTTCTTCTAATAGTGGAACCATCTTGACTAAGACGGGAATCAATAACTTTAGTGTCTTTGTGATTACAAACTGGGCAATACATACGTTAGTTCATTTTGCGGCGAATAAAAGCCGGAATCTCCAACTCATCTTCCTCTTCATTCTTAGGAGTTGGAGCAGGTGTATTTGTTTCCAAATCTACTCTTTTAGCTGGTTTTTTTTGCAAGGGCATACCTGAAAAATCAGCTCTATTAAATTCTACTTTGGGTTTTTCTGGTTCTTCCGAAATTGTGGCCGGCTTTTTTTCTACTCTGGCTGGTTCTGGTGTAGTTAAAGTATTAAACGAGGTGGAAAAAGCTGATTTACCCAAACGATTAATAAAACTATTATTATCTGACTTCTTGTCAAAACCAGTAGCAATTACAGTAATCTTTACCTCATCTTTCAAACTATCGTCAATAACTGTACCCCAAATTACTTTGGCATTTTCATCAGCGCTGCCAGTTACCACCTTAGCCGCCTCGGCAATTTCATACATACCAACATCAGAGGCTGCGGTGACAATAAATAAAATACCTTTAGCCCCATCAATGGATAAATCTAATAAGGGACTAGCAATGGCTGATTTAGCCGCATCTACCACCCTGTTTTCCCCACTACCATAACCAATACCCATAAGAGCTGATCCAGTGTCTTGCATAACAGCTTTGACATCAGCAAAATCAACATTAATTAAACCAGGGACAGTAATAATTTCGGAAATTCCCTGAACCCCCTGGCGTAAGACGTCATCTATAATTCTAAAAGCCTCCACCATGGGAGTTTTTTTATCAATAATCTGCATCACTCTATCATTAGGAATAGTAATGATAGTGTCAACTCGCTACCCTCAAAAGAAAATGGCTTGGTCACAACAGCAATAGTTAAAGCACCACTACTTTTGGCAATATCCGCTACCAACGGTCCAGCACCTGATCCTGTTCCACCTCCTAAACCACAAGTGATAAAAACCATATCAGCACCCTTTAAAGCCTCACGAATTTCCTCTTGGTTTTCTTCAGCGGCTTTATAACCAATGTCGGGATTCATACCAGCACCTAATCCACGAGTTAGATTTTTTCCAATATGGATTTTAACTGGTGCCTGTAAACAATGAAGAGACTGCAAATCTGTATTGATAGCAATAAATTCTACCCCCCTAATTTTACTTTGCATCATCCTGTTAATAGCAGCGCCACCACTACCTCCCACACCTACTACTTTGATTTTTGCTAAAGTTTCAATTGCTGGTTTAACTTCTGGCATAAAATTATTTTTTATACTGAACACTTTTTATGTTCAAAAAAGAAGATGAGATCTCTTCTCACCTTCCATTATATAGGCTCAATTTTTTGCTGTCAATCTAAATGTGGATAATCTTTTTTAATCAGAAATAAGCCAACAATTAGAACTTAAAAAAACCAAAAAACTTCTTTACTGGATTAACCACACCAAAACGATTAATCAATTTACCAAAATTATTTTTTTGTTCACTCATCTGAGCTAAGACACCCCATTTAACTAATCCAATAGCAGTTGTGAAAGCCAAATCATTTACCTTATCTGTAACGCTAGTGGTATTTAAAGGATAACCTAAGGTAGCTGGTAAACGTAATTTACGTTTAGCTACTTCTATTAAACCATTTAATTTAGCTCCCCCTCCAGTAAAGATTACTCCAGCTGGCAAAGTACCACTGCGACCAATCTTCTTAAAAAGGGCTTCCACCTTGTCCATAATTTCTTCCACTCTGGCCTCTATAATTTCGCTGGCAAATTTTAATGAAACTATTTCGTGTTCATTAGCACCTAAATCGAATAAATCAATTTCATCTTTTTTAGAAATGTCTTTAGAAACGGCAGTGCCAAATTCTAGTTTTAATTTTTCCGCGGCGTCAATAGAAGTCCTAAGCCCAATAGCTAGATCAGCACTAATGTGTTCAGATCCAATAGGTAAGACAGCGGTGTCTAGAATGTCTCCTTCCTCAAAAACCACAATACTAGTAGTAGCTCCTCCTAAATTAACCACTGCCACGCCTAAATCTTTTTGTCTATCAGTAACCACGGCTTCAGCATTAGCCAAAATAGACAGCACTAAGTCATTAATTTCTAAACCCGTGCGATAAACAGCCTTGGTTAAATTTTTAATTTGTGAAGACAAGCCTTGAATAATCTGTGTATCCACCTCTAAACGCACACCGGTCATGCCAATAGGATCTTTAATTCCCACTTGGCCATCAACAGTGTAGCTCTTAGGTATAACATGCAAAATTTCATAATTTAAAGGCGTCGCTACAGTTCTAGCGGCCTCAATTGCTCTTTCTACCTCTTCTTCTGATATTTCGCCATCAGCCTTAGAAACAGCAATAACACCTCTACTTTCCTCAGAAATGATATGACTACCAGAAATACCTACCCAGGCCCGTTCAATGGGTATACCAGTCATATGCTCGGCTTTTTCAATACAAGCAGAAATAGAAGAAACCGTGTCTTCTATACTAGTTACTACCCCTCTGTGGACACCTTCTGAAGGTGCTTCAGCTGCTCCAATAATATGCAGTTCTTTTTTATCACCTACCGGCACAAGTTGTCCCACAGCCAAACGTACGGCTGTAGAGCCGACATCTAATCCGACAATAATTTCTTCTTGTTTGTTATTTCTACGGAACAGCATAATCTAAAGAAAATAAGGAATAAAAATTATTAAACCAATCACCAGGGCAGCAAAAGATGATAAAAAAACTGTTGCAGCCATAACATCTTTAATTGCCCCCACATAAAAATGCATTCGAGGTTTTAACATGTCTACAAATCTTTCAAAAATACTATTAATTAATTCTAACACTAAAACAAACGTTATAACAAGTATTAACGCTACTTTTTCCCAGTTACGCAAAGGGAAATAGAACATTAAAAACAAAACTACAGCTGAAACAACCAGTTGCAACCTAAAACTTTGCTCTTCCTTGGCAATAATGATCAAACCTTTAAAAGCGTAAGTAAAACTCCTAAACATTTTACGTAGTTGAAACATACTTTTTGGTAAATCTACCTAATAATTTATCCTGTAAATCAAACATTTTTTTTGATTCCTGCTCCCCCTTCTCATGATCATAACCCAAAAGATGTAAAATGCCATGGATAATCAACCTGGCTAATTCCTCTTTAAGAGTTAAACTATATTGTTTGGCCTGTTTTTTGGCAATAGGCCAACATAAAAAAATTTCTCCTAACAACTCCCCTTCTCCTTCAAAAGAAAGCACATCGGTGGGTTTATTTTTTTGACGATACAAAAAATTTATTTTCTTAATTTTTGCTTGACCCACTACCACTAAAGATAGACTTTTTTTTATTTTTAGACTTTTGGTTGTTTCTAAAGCCACATTTTTAATCCAGGTATGCAGTAATTTTTTTTTAGTCAAATAAGTCACATCTACCACCATAAAATTACTGATTAGAGGAGGTGGCACTAGGTGCTGATTCTACAGTAGAAGTGGTAGTATTTACTTCCGTTACAGGCATGGCTGATACTCCCACCTTAAAACTATTGATCATCATTTTAAAAGTAGCTAAAAAATTTACTTCTGCCTGCAAACCAATATTGTAATAAATGACAAAAATTCTGTCTTCAAAAGGTAAATAAGCGGCTAAACCATCTGGGCTTAAAATGCCAACCAAACCATCTTTGGTAGTCACTGTTTTTAAATCACTGGCGCTAACTCCTGGTGACTGCCCCAGATACCAATCGCTTACTGATAATTTTAAAGGATTATCCTCTACTAATATTTCTATAAATTCTCCAGTATCAGAAGAAAAAATAACTTGTTCATTATTAGCATCTAAGGCCTGAACCACCCAAGTTAAGGGAGACAAAACGCTATAATTATAAGTTGGATTAACATAATTTTTAACTTTGCCAGAATCTATTAATTTTACCGGCTTAAATCCTAAGGGGTTGTATAAATTAATTACCTCTAAGCCATCTGGAAAACCATCCTCATCGGTGTCTGGTTTGTCGGCCAAAGTCCCATAAATCACTTCCTCTATATTAGTTAATTCATCATTATCTGTGTCAGCTGCCTTAGTATAATTTTTAAAAGGAAAAACCGCAAAACTCACAGGTTGTGGAGTAACAACTGCAGGAGTTGAAGTTGCCTCTACTGGAACTTCTACTGGTGGAGTGGGAATTGTTTCTACAGGAGGCACAACTACTGGTTGGGGTAGTGGTTTTTGGGCATCTAATATTTTTTGACGTGCTACTTGTGCTTGATTAATATAATAATAAGAAAAACCACCCACCACTACTACCATCAGAATAACAATCGCAGTAATGACAAATTTAGGAGAAGATAAATTTAAACTTCTTTTTGCATTAGATCTTTTTGGGACAGACACTGGCACAGGCAAAGGAACACCAACATCTTTTTTAAAAGAAGATGACTCTACTTTAACCACCGGGGCCCGCCTTTGGGCGCCATAAAATTCTTCCGGAATAGTAAAAATTTCAGATTCAAAATTTTTATTTAAATTATCTTCTGCCATATTATACTTTTTACTGGACTGGTAACTCTAATAATTTACCAGAACCTAGTGGGTTATAACCATTCTTTACTTCTTGACCATCATTAAAACCATCACCATCAGTATCTGCCACCAAAGGATCTGTTTTCCAAATCATTATTTCCTCATAATCAGTTAA
>JAPLWR010000112.1:5202-5673 GCA_026396495.1 Candidatus Magasanikiibacteriota bacterium
AATCAGTTAAAGTGTCACCATCAGTATCAACTTTTAAAGGATCTGTACCATATTTGGCCTCTTCTTCATCACTTAGACCGTCTCCATCTGTGTCTATTGAAGGAGCAGTAACAATAGGTTGAGTAGTAGTAGCAGCTACTTCAGGAACAGCATTTATTGGTGGAGTTTCCACGACAGGTGGTATCACCACTGGAACATTATTAACAATGGTATTTTTAGGAGCTTCTTTTTTAGAAGCTTTAAAAATTCCCCAAGCAGTGGCAGCGCCTAAACCAATGATTAAAATTACCCCAATAACTACAAAAACACTTTTCTTACTCAATAAAGGTGGGGTTATTTCTATTTCCGGCATAGCTTTCATATTTCCCGGCATACTTCCTAAGCCGGCATGTGATTGACTTTCCTCCCCTACTGGCCTTAATTTTTTATTAGCCAGAGCTGATTTTAATTCTAAAGGAGCTGCTGGTTCTG
>JAPLWR010000023.1 GCA_026396495.1 Candidatus Magasanikiibacteriota bacterium
CAGAGACCACGCGAGATTTCTTTTCTGGACCGAGAATTACTTTTTCAATACTTTCTAAAATTTCATCTTCAGTTACTTGTTTTTTATTACGACGCACAGACAAAATAGCCGCTTCATTTAAAAGATTAGCTAAATCCGCACCAGAAAATCCAGGAGTGCGTTCGGCAATTTTTCGCAAAGAAACATCTTTAGCCAATGGCTTGCCTTTAGCATGAACTTCTAAAATTTCTTCTCTGGCTTGAATATCTGGCAAATCAATAATCACGCGGCGATCAAACCTACCTGGACGAAGCAACGCAG
Source organism: Candidatus Magasanikiibacteriota bacterium (assembly GCA_026396495.1). Taxonomy (GTDB): domain Bacteria; phylum Patescibacteriota; class Patescibacteriia; order Magasanikbacterales; family UBA10003; genus GWC2-40-17. Next base: position 301 of record JAPLWR010000023.1, read on the forward strand.
AATCCAAAACGTCTGGTCTATTAGTAGCGGCGATAACAATTACTCCCAGATTGGGTTCAAAACCATCCATCTCCACCAAAATTTGATTTAAAGTTTGTTCTCTTTCATCATGTGAACCTCCTAATCCAGCGCCTCTCCTGCGTCCCACTGCATCAATTTCATCAATAAAAACAATTGAAGGAGCTTCTTTTTTAGCACGCTTAAACAAATCACGCACGCGAGAAGCACCAACGCCCACAAACATTTCCACAAATTCAGATCCAGACATGTGCAAAAATGGCACATTGGCTTCTCCGGCCACAGCTTTGGCTAATAAAGTTTTACCAGTACCAGGAGCGCCCATAAGTAAAACACCTTTCGGAATCTTGGCACCCATATCAGCAAACTTTTTGGGATTGCTTAAAAATTCTACCACTTCTTGCAATTCTTCTTTGGCTTCACGTGCACCAGCTACATCTTTAAAAGTTTTTTTGTTTTTATCATCCTTAGAAGTTTCTCTAGCAGTTGATTGACCAAAACCCATGGCTTTAGAATTTGCCCCTTGCACTTGGCGAGTCATGATAAACAACAACACGCCCAATAATAAAAACGGCAAAATAAATGGTAAAAGTGTTCCCACCCAAAAGGCCCAGCCTTTTTCATTACTAACATTTACTTGCACGTCTTTTAGTTTAGCAGGGTCAATATTGTAATTTTTAACCAAAGCGCCAAAAGTATCACCAGCTTCTTTTTTGGCTTCTTCCACCACATCAGTCTTTAAAGTGGCACGGATAACATCGCCCTCCACTTCTATTTTTTTCACTTCCTGAGCTTGCAACTGAGTGATAATTTTATCCAGACTAACTTGTTCTATTTTAGTTTTATCGGCTTTCAAACCGCTAAAAACCAACGCCAAAACCACTAACACGCCAACAAACAAAAGCAAGTTTTTTACTAATGAAGACATAGAGTGCTTGTTAATTATCTAAAAACTAAATATTTTTAGATGGAGTGAATAATTACTCTTTTTTGTCAGCCTCGGGAGCCCCGGCTAACTTCAAACCCAAACGATGTTTGGCTGGTTCGATAGAAATAATTTCAAATTCCAAAGTATCCCCTTCTTTAACATTCTTAGTTTCACCCAAGCTAGAGGCATGAGCAAGTCCGTGAATATCTTTGTCTAACTCTACAAACAAACCAAAAGGATTAATTTTCAAGACAGTACCATTAACTTTTTGACCAATACCATAGCGTTCGCTAATACCTGCCCATGGATCAGCCAATAATTTTTTAATTGATAAGAAAATCTTAGCGCCTTCAATCTGGATAATTTCCGCTTTGACTTTTTGACCAACTTTTAAAACATCGCGAGGATGATCTAATCTTTGCCAAGCAATTTCAGAAATATGGATCAAACCTTCTACTTCTTCAAATTTTACAAAGGCACCAAAGTCAGTTAGAGCAGTGATTGTTCCTTCTACTATATCACCCACTTTATAAGAACTCAACATGCTCTTTTTCTCATCTTCCCAAGCGGCTTTTTCAGACACAATCAATTTACCATCTTTTTCATTAGCATCTAAAACTTTCACACTAAACATTTCACCAATATAAGATTTTAATTTTTCTAAAATCTTATTTTTATCGCCACCAGCCACACGTGGATAGTGTTCTGGATTTAATTGAGACACAGGTAAAAAACCTGGCACAGAATCCAACATCACCATTAAACCACCACGATTAGCATCTTTAATTTTGACTTGGACAATCTTGCTTTCTTTTAATAAAGCACCCAAGCTATCCCAAGATTTTCTGGCACCAGCTTCTTTGAAGGATAATTCCATTTCACCATCTTCTGTTTCCAAAGACAAAATAGTAGCTTCCACTTCATCACCAATTTTCAAATTTAAAAAATCTGGAGATTGATATAATTCTTCACCACGCACCACACCAGTTTTGAAACCAGGAAAATTGATACGCACTAAAGAACGGCTGACAGACAAAACATCACCTTTTACCAAATCACCTTTTTTAGGCACTTTGGTATATTGCGCGTCGGCAATCAACTGCTTAAAATTATTGTTTTTCTTGTCGTCCAACACACTTTTAACTTCTTCTTTTAATGTAGTCATAAATTATTCTGCCTAAAATAGTTGATTTTAGGACAATAAAAAGAGTTTCTCAACTCTTTCCAAAAGAAAGAATTAACCGGAAATTACCTTGGCCGAGTTGCCGCCCTTACTGGGCGAAAACGCTTATTTAAGCCTCTTTTAGATAATTTCAGTCCCCATTTCTCGGGGTTTAATTAAGATAAGTACAGTATAACAAGATATATAAAGGGAGTCAAGAATAGGAGATATAAAAAAATCCCCCTATACAGAAAGTTATTTCTGCTAGGGGGGGTAAGCTGATTTCCTACTTGCGGACAGCCAGGAACCGATAGTGCTCACCAAAAGTGTAACCATCAATCCCAAGTAGGAAGAGGCTACGCTTGGAGTTTTCGCCCCCACCAAGACACGCGAGGCGACGACAGCCATCAGGGTAAGTCCAGATGGAGCCGAGGATGATGATGGGGGCAGCCCTCTGCTCGTCCGGGTACTTACCAGCAAAGAACAACCCCTCCTCGTAGAGTGCCGGACGCAGATTCTGACGATTCATCTTCACGAGGACTTCTTCGTAAGAGTCGGAGTGGTCCATGAGGAAGTATTCGAAGCCGACTTCACGGGTTGCATGAGAAACATCATGACAACGATTGATCGGCTTGAAATTCGCATGGGCAAAATCACTTACCACCAAATCAAAGCGCCTTTGGAGTTCAGCATGACTCGGCTGGATGTAGATGACGAGAGCGGAGAAGGCAGACTTCACCACCTCCACCGGCTTCACGACGATGAGATCGAAGATCTGGTCCACCAGATCCGGCTCCTTCAAAAGCCGGCGCAGGTGCTCAATCGTCCCGTCCCGCTTACGCAGAGCGTTCACCACCACCCGCAGGAGTTCGAAGACGAACCCCACCACGGAAAGAAGATCTTCCAGACCCCAACTCTTCTTTTCCTTACGAGACATGAAAGCACCTCCTGATTTTGGCCCACCTCTCATCCCGACCCAGTGCCGAGACCTAAGGCTTGCCAACCTAAATTTATATCAAATTTAGTCTATTTTGTCAAGTCCCAAATTCAACCTTACCCACTTGCACCCCCAGCCTAAATTTAGTATAATATAGATACAAATTTAATACTTCAAACACACCTTATGCATATTTCCTGGCTTGGCCATTCTGCCTTCAAAATCGAAACCAAAACACCTCTTAAAGAAGAGGTCTCTATTTTAATCAACCCCTATAATCTCCCCAAATCAGATCTGCCTCGCAATTTAAAAAGTGACTTGGTTTTGTTAACCAACGGCACAGATAACACCATTACTTTATCTGGTGATCCTTTCGTCATCTCTACTCCTGGTGAATATGAAATTCAGGGTGTCATGATTTATGCTTTCCAAGTACCTAAGGTTGATAAAGAAAAAACCCAAATGATTTTTCATTTTGAAACAGAACTCATGTCTTTAACTTTTTTAGGCGATTACAAAGGAAAGTTAACTGATGAAATGATTGAAAAAGTTGGTGTGGTAGATATTCTCTTACTCCCCGTGGGTGATAAAACTGTCTTATCGGCTGATGAAGCCAATGATATTGTGGGTCAAATTGAACCTCGTGTGGTAATCCCCCATTCTTTTTCACTCCCAGGAAAAAGTAGTGGTTTTGAACCAGTAGATAAATTTGCCAAACTCCTGGGACAAAAAGATGTGGAATGGCTACCCAAATTAAAAATTAGCAAAAGAGATTTGCCTCAAGAAGACACCCAACTAGTACTTTTAAACAAAGCTTAAAAATATGCCTCGCCAAAAAAAATCTCCTAAAATGCCAGTGATGTTCTATCACTCCATAACAAAAGAAGATTTAGAAAAAGAAACCCCCACTGACTCCTCCCGTAAACTTCATAAACCTAATCACAACAGGCAAAAACAAGTTTGGCTATGGAGCGCGGTATCAATTGTCATGGTTGCAGTTTTGGTTTTTTGGTTCACCTCCTTACCTAAACAATTAAAAGTCAGTGCCGCTTCTAGTATAGAAAAAGATTTATTTAATAAAGGAGCGGAACAAGTTTCCAATTTGCTAGAAGAACAGCGGGTCAAAACAGATGACTTAAAAAAATTAGTTGGCGATGGATTAAAAATATTAACAACCTCTTCTACTACTTCCACCTTAACAGTAAAACAAGTTGAAGAATTAAAAAATAAATTAGAAAAGAAATAATTTATGCCAAGAACCAAAGCACCAAAAAACATGAACCGGTTGCCCATTATTGATCCCTTAACCCAACAAGGAAAAATTATTTTGCAACCAATTGTTGATGAGGTCCAGGAATCCTACATTACCTATGCCATGTCTGTTATTATCTCCCGTGCCTTGCCAGATGTGCGTGATGGTCTAAAACCAGTTCATCGCCGCATTTTGTACGCCATGTGGGAATCAGGCCTAAGAGCCAACGCCAAATTCCGTAAATCGGCTACTATCGTGGGTAATGTTTTAAGCTTGTATCATCCTCATGGTGATTCAGCCGTTTATGAATCTATGGTGCGCATGGCCCAAGAATTTTCCCTACGCTATCCTTTAGTTCATGGTCAAGGAAATTTTGGTTCTATGGATGGAGATTCGGCTGCTGCTTATCGTTATACAGAAGCCAAATTAGCCAAAATCGCTGAAGAATTACTTTTTGATATTGAATCCGACACCGTAGATTTTTCAGATAACTACGATGGCACTCACAAAGAACCCCAAGTTTTGCCAGCCAGACTTCCTAACTTGTTGTTAAATGGTTCCATGGGTATTGCCGTAGGTATGGCCACCAATATTCCACCTCATAATTTGGTTGAATTGTGCGATGGCATTCTTTACTTAATTGACCACCCAGAAGCGGAAACAGAAGATCTGACAGAATTTGTTAAAGGCCCAGACTTCCCTACCGGTGGTATTATCTATGACAAAAAGGAAATTGCTCAGGCCTATGCAACTGGCAGAGGCCGAGTTGTCATACGTGCCAAAACAGAAATTGTGGAAGATCGCGCAGGACTCTTTAAAATTATTGTTAATGAGATTCCCTACCAAGTAAACAAAGCCACCTTAGTAGAAAGAATTGCAGAATTAGTGCATGAAAAAAAATTAGAAGGCATTAAAGATTTACGCGATGAATCCAATAAAGAAGGTGTGCGTATTGTTATTGAATTAAAAAAAGATACTTATCCCAAAAAGATTTTAAATCAACTTTTTAATCTTACTCAATTACAGGACACATTTAATTTCAACATGTTGGCGTTAGTAGATGGGATTCAACCTCGTGTTTTGAATTTGAAAACTATTTTAGAAGAGTATATCAAACACCGTAAAATTGTGGTTCGCCGTCGCACTGAATATTATTTAAAGAAAGCCGAAGAACGCGCCCACATTTTAAAAGGTTTAAAAATTGCCTTGGACAATATTGATGCAGTTATTAAAACCATTAAACAATCCAAAGACAAAGAAGCGGCCCGCGTCAATTTAATGGCTAAATTCAAATTAACAGAAATTCAAGCCAATGCTATTTTGGAAATGAAATTACAGCAATTAGCCAACCTAGAAAGACAGAAAATAGAAGATGAACTAAAAGAAAAATTAGATTTGATAAAAGAATTAATGGCTATCTTAGCATCAGTTAAAAGAATTCAAGCTATTGTCAAAGCCGAAGTACAAGAAATTAAAGAAAAGTTTGGTGATGAACGCCGTACGCAAATTGTGGCCCATGGTGTTAAGGATTTTTCCACTGAGGATTTAATTCCTAATGAAGACACCATCGTCATGATTACCCAGGATGGGTATATCAAACGCTTGCCACCAGATACCTTTAAGACCCAACATCGCGGAGGCAAAGGTGTTATTGGTGTTACCACTAAAGAAGAAGATATTGTAGAGCATCTCTTCTCCACCACTACCCATGCAGATTTGCTATTCTTTACCTCAAAAGGACGCGTTTTCCAATTAAAAGCCTATGAAGTGCCCCAGGGATCCAGAACATCTAAAGGACAGGCAATTGTGAACTTCTTGCAGTTAGCCCCTGATGAAAAAGTATCGGCTGTGTTATCTTTAACTGATTTGGGAGATTTTAAATTCTTGGTCATGGTGACTAAAGAAGGCATCACTAAAAAAGTGGATATTAAAGATTTTGCCAATGTTCGCCGATCTGGATTAATCGCCTTAAAATTAAAAGGCAATGATACTTTAATGTGGGTAAAGCCTTCCACCGGATCTGATGAAATTATGTTGATTACTTCTGGTGGTCAGTCAATCCGTTTCAAAGAAAAATTAATCCGCGCAATGGGCCGTAATGCTTCTGGAGTCCATGGTATGAGATTAAAAGGTAGCGATAAAATTATTGGTATGGATGTGGTAGATCCTAACTTGGCTAAATCCTTCCAATTATTTATCATCTCTGAAGAAGGTTTGGGCAAGAGAACACCTTTGACCCAATATCGTTTACAAGGACGTGGAGGATCTGGAACCAAAACAGCCAAAGTTACTAAAAAGACTGGTGCCATTATTGGTGCCTACATAGTTAATGCCAAAGATGAAAGAGATTTAATGATTATGTCTCACAAAGGACAAATCATCAGATTACCATTTGGTAGTGTGTCTGTTTCTGGACGTGCCACCCAAGGTGTTAGACTTATGCGTTTTAAAGAACCTAATGATAAAGTAGCCAGCGTAGCTCTAGTGTAACAACTTTAAAAACGGAGCATTCGGCCCCGTTTTTAAATTACAAATAACTTAATACTTAAAACATTTTATGAATCTGTATTACAAAGAAGTAGAAGGCAAAGGACGTGGAGTCTTTTCCAAAACTAAAATTAAAAAAGGAGCAACAATAGAAGTGTGTCCAATAGTTCATCTACCTAAAAACGACTTAAAGTTTATTGAAAAAACTAGATTAGAAAAATATTACTATTGTTGGGGAAAAAATTGGGAAGAAGGTGCTTTGCCATTAGGTTACGGGGTACTCTATAACCATTCTTACCATTCTAATGCTAATTACAAATTTGATTTTAAAAAACAAACCATCACCTACTTTGCAGTTAAAGATATTCCAGCCAATACGGAAATAATGGTTAATTACAACAGCAGTCCAAATGATCAAACACCGTTTGATATCTAAAAAACAATTAGAAAACCACTTCATTTTAATCATGAGGTGGTTTTTTAATACCCCCCAAATCTTGACAAAAAGCTTAATTTATGGTTAAACTAGGGATAGCTCCTTTGACACAACCTGCCACCAAGGAGAAAACATGGACCGACAAGATTTTTTTGACACCATCACTCGGGCCAGAAACATTTCTCGCCGAATTCTTTTTCGGCTTAACCGCAATGATTGGGAAGGTTTTGAAAACCTCAAAACCCTCAACCCTAAGCACTTTCATTTGGTCAATTTTTCCTCCTGGGAAAGCCTAAAGAAAAGACTAGTTGAAAATTGGGCAAAGGAATTGCAAGTGAGTATTGTTCTGGAATTGCTGGGAGCGCATCCTGACACAGAACTCGCCTATTTGACTTTCCTGACCCACCTTCTAGCTCGTCATGTCCAGTATGTGGAGATTGATGCTGTCTCTGTCAATGTTTACCTAGAGCAGCTGCGGGCTCTGCAAAGGACGCGAACCGCTGTTGCCACTTCTCTCAAGTTGCGTATCCTCCAGCCTCTCTGGAATCTTCTCGGGGGAATTAATTATGAATATCTCCTGGAAAAGGGCGAGACTTATAGTTTCCCCATTGACCAGGAATGTTTGCGTCTCAACCACTTTAGCACTTTCGAAGAATTGCAGGCTGCCCTGCAGGAAATGGAGGAAGCTTGGGAAAACAAGATTGAAGTGAATCTCAAAATCGACCAAGAACATAATCGTGCCTCCATTCATTTGAAACTCAAGAATTTCTAGAACCAACTCCCCCACCTACGATAGTATCAAAAGGTGGGTTTTTTATTGCCCAAAATTCTCAAGTGTCGTATAATGTAGATACTATGAATATTGCCGACGCTCTCCGCCAATTTTTAGAATACATGGAAATAGAAAGAAATCGCTCACCCAAAACTGTGCGCAATTATGAATTTTATTTGCATCGTTTTATTACTCAAACAAATGTAAAAAGTCCGGCTGATATTTCTTTAGAAGTAGTTAGGCAATTTCGTCTCTGGTTGCATCGTCAAAAAGAACACACCGGCACAGAAATTAAAACTTCCACCCAAAATTATCATTTAATTGCTTTGCGTTCCTTTTTAAAATATTTAGCCAAACGTGATATCAAAACTTTGGCGCCAGAAAAAATTGAATTGGCCAAAATGCCAGATCGCCAAATTTCTTTTTTAGATGGAAATGATTTGGACAGATTTTTAGAAGCTCCCCTACAAAAGAAAATAGCTGGCAAAGCAGGAGAAATGATTAAAATGCGCGACAAAGCCTTATTAGAATTACTTTTTAGCACAGGATTACGTGTGTCTGAACTAGCTAACTTAAAAATTAATGATGTAAATTTGGCTAAAGATGAATTTTCTGTCCGTGGTAAGGGTGGAAAAGTGCGGGTAGTTTTTTTAAACAATCAAGCTAAATTCTGGTTAAAAAAATACATGGATTCCCGAGCTGACTTTAGTCCTTTTCTTTTTGTACCCTTAGATAGAGCAGAAAAAGGTAGGGAAAAACGCGAGGGTAGGGAAAGAGCAGGATCGGTCTTGATTAAATTGGGAAAGAGTGATAGAATAATGGCCATCGG
>JAPLWR010000093.1 GCA_026396495.1 Candidatus Magasanikiibacteriota bacterium
ATAATTAATTTATTTTATTTATGAAAAAAAATTTTCTCATTTCTATTTGGGTTTTAGCTGCGGTGGTAATTATAGGGGTTGTAATATTTCTTATTATGAAGCCAGTTGTTAAAGTCCCAGTAATTAGTGGTTCTAAAACTGAAGATGTTTTTTTTGTGACAGTCGCCAATAAGCCAGAGTTGGGTAATTACTTGGTTGCTCCTAATGGGATGACTTTATATTATTTTACTAAAGATGAACCCGCTAAAAGTAATTGCTATGATACTTGTGCTAAAACTTGGCCACCATTTTCTGTCTTAAAAATTTTGAAACCAGGTTCTGCTGTAGCTGATAAATTTGGCGTTATTAAGCGCGATGATGGCTTGAAACAAGTAACTTATAAAGGTCAACCATTATATTTTTGGTCTAAAGATAAAAAAGTTGGTGATACTACTGGCCAAAATTTTAATAAAGTTTGGTTTGTAGCCCAACCATAAATTTTATGGAATGTTTAAAATGTGAGGCTCCATTAGACGAGGAAAATCAATGTTGTGATGGGGGAAGATGTTGTAAGGAGTGCTGTCACTGTGAAGATGGTGTTAGCGATGTGGACTGCGGATGCGTCTAGACTAGAAGGTGAAAAAATGATAAGATGCTTAAAAGATGACAGAAATGTCTAAAATTTTTTATGTCTCAGTATTACAATCCCAATAGAACAAGAAATTTATTTGATCCAGAGACAAAAGAACCTTTTAAGTTAAGTCGTTCTAAGTTGGATTTATTTTTAGAATGTCCCAGATGTTTTTATCTGGATAGACGTTTGGGAGTGGGTAGGCCACCAGGTTTTCCTTTTTCTTTAAATTCAGCCGTGGATACTTTATTAAAAAAAGAATTTGATATCCATCGCGTGGCAGGTTCTCAGCATCCTTTAATGAAAACTTATGGCGTAGATGCTGTACCATTTAGCCATGAAAAAATGGATGAATGGAGAGAAAATTTTAAGGGAGTGCAGTTTCTTCATGAGATGACTAATTTAATTATCACTGGAGCTGTTGATGATGTTTGGATTAATTCTAAGAAAGAATTAATTGTGGTTGATTACAAATCTACTAGCAAAGAAGGAGAGGTAAATTTGGATGCTGATTGGCAAATAGGCTATAAAAGACAAATGGAAATTTATCAATGGCTTTTGCGGCGTAATGGTTTTAAGGTTTCTGATACGGGATATTTTGTTTATGTTAATGGACGGACAGATTTAGAGGCTTTTGATGGAAAATTAGAATTTTATGTAAAATTAATTTCTTATAAAGGAGATGATAGTTGGATTGAAAAAACTATTTTTGAAGCGCATTCTTGTCTTTTGGATAATAAAATTCCTCAAGCTGGAAGTGATTGTGATTACTGCCATTATGTAGAGGCTGTGCAAGAGAAGACTGAGTAACTATGCCCAAACTAATTATTTTTGATGTTGATGGTGTTTTATTAGACAATAAGTTAGGTGGTTTTAAAGAATTGCTAATAGAATTGGGTAAAGAAAAAGAAGTAAAAGAGATTGCTGATGAATATCAAAAAAGGAAAAATCAAGGGCCATGGGGATTAGAAGAGTTAGCTAATCTTTTTGCAGGAAGCGGCATCAATCAGATAAAAAGTTTAGCACATGAATATTGTGAAAAAAAATTAATGTACGGCGCAAAAGAGACTATTGCAGAGCTGGAAAAAAGAAAAATAATTTTAGGTGCTATCAGTTCTAATCCACAAATTTTATTAGATGAATTAAAAACGATTTTATCTTTAGATTTTGTTGAAGGTACAAGATTAAATGAGCAAGGAGGATTTTTAGGTGGTGAAATAGAAAGAAAAGTTGATCGCTTTATAAAAGCAGAAATTTTGCAGGAAAAAATTAAAGAATTAAATTTAAGTAAAGAAGATGTGGTGGTGGTTGGGGATTCTTTGACAGATGTACCCATGTCAAAATTAGCAGGAAAATTTATAGTTTTTAATTGTTCTGACGAAAAAATTAAACAGGCTGGAAATGTGGTGGTAGACAAAAAAGATTTAAGAGAAATTTTATATGCAATTAGTTGAGTTTAAAAATTATAAGGGGGAAGTTTTAAGAGGGCTTTTAGATAAGACCAACAGTAAGAGGGGAGTTATTTTTTTGCATGGTTTTGAAAGAACGGGAGTGGAAATGAAATTTAAAAATTTGCGGGATGAGATATTTCGTAAAGTTAGTGTTTTTAGGTTTGATTTTTCTGGCTGTGGCTTATCTGATGGAAAGTTTGAAGATGTGACGGTTGAGAAGATGACCAAAGAGTTGGGAGAGGCAATAGAACTCTTTAAAAAATTAGTGCCCCAACTAAAGGAAATTATTTTGGTTGGGCATAGTATAGCTGGTTGTGTGACAATTAATTTTGCTCTAAAAAATCCTGATTCACTTTTTAAAATAGTTTTATTGGGGCCAGCCTTGAATCAACAAGAACTTTTAAAGTATTATTCTGTTAGGGCCAAAATGTGGGTACAAAAAGTTTTTATCGATTGGAATAATTTTAGACAATATTTTGTGCCCGAAGAGTTTGTCCAAGATTTAAAAATTAAAAAAAGAATGCGCAAAAGTCACTGGATATCTGATAAATACTTTTTAGAAAGTAAAAACAGGGATTATCAGAAATTTATTGAAAGTATTTCCGTAATACCCCAAAATATTTTAATAGTACATGGTGATAGTGACAATAAGGTTCCCTTAGAAAGTAATAATAATTTGCCAAAAGGTCTTAAATTCATTAAAGTAATAAAGGGCGATCATGAATTAGAAAGACCAGACATGGTTAGGCAATATTTAACAAAAGTAATTAAATTCATTCTAAAATAATATGAATAAAAAGATGAAGATGGCTAAAAAGAAACACGCCAAAAGAGCCGGAAAGACTGTTTCTTTAAGAAAGCGTTAAAAAAGTACCAAATAGTTAAGATGACTTAAGCCCTCGTGCGATTAATTTGCAGGGGGCTTATTTTTTTTAAAAAAAGATGGTATAATACCTACATAATTACATTCAATCTAGCACCGTTTAACTATGCCTGTTATTGTGCATCTTGCAAGTATTTTACGTCTCAAATCTTTAGAGGAACGGCCAATTATTTTAGTTTCCATAATGGGTTTTTTTTGGACAATTTTTGATGGCATGTTATCCTTTGCTGCTCCTATCGTAATGACCAGATCTGGTTTGACAGAATCTACGATGGGGTTAATTTTAGGCTCTTCATCTGTAGCTGGTATTATTTTTGATTTTTGTCTTTGTCGTGTTTTGAAGAACACTAGTTTTCGTCGGATGTTTCTTTTTATGTTTA
>JAPLWR010000076.1 GCA_026396495.1 Candidatus Magasanikiibacteriota bacterium
AAAAGTGGAAATTAAAACCGGAGATGAGTTAGAAGATTTAGGAAATTCTGTTAACTTGATGATAGATAATTTAAGGGATTCTTATACCAATTTGGAAAAAAAGGTTAGTTCGAAAACTAAAGAATTAGCGGATCAATTATTAAAAGTTTCAGAAAAAAATCGTATTTTAGGAGAAACTCAAAAAGCAGTGGTTAATGTTTTAGAAGATATTCAAGAAGAAAAAAATTATTCTCAGAGTTTAGCTAAAGATTTGTTAAAATTTCAATTGGCGGTAGAAAACGCCTCTGATCATATTATTATTGCCGATCCTGATGCTAAAATTTTATTTGCTAATAAAGCCGCTCAAAAAATTACAGGTTTTAATTTTGAAGAAATGATAAATAACACCCCGTCTTTGTGGGGTAAACAAATGACCGCGGAATTTTACAAAAATTTTTGGCACGTAATCAAAGAAGAAAAAAAACAATTTGATGGGGAAATTATTAATAAACGAAAAAATGGGGAATCTTATGTTGCTGAGATTCATGTTGTCCCAATTTTAAAAGATAATGGTGATGTGCAATTTTTTGTGGGTATTGAAAGAGATATTACTAAAGCTAAGGAAGTTGACAAATCTAAAACTGAATTTGTGTCTTTGGCCTCCCATCAATTGCGCACTCCTCTAACGGCTATTAGTTGGTACATAGAGATGTTGATGAATGGCAAAGCTGGTAAATTAAAACCAGAACAATTAAAATATTTAGACGAAGTTTATAAAGGTGGGCAAAGAATGAGAGATCTGGTGAATGCTTTATTGAATGTTTCTAGAATTGATTTGGGTACTTTTGCTATTGATCCAGAAGAGGTAGATATTAAAGAAATATGTGATAGTGTAATTGCAGAAATGGAACCTACTATTCTCAATAAAAAATTAAAAGTTACCAAAAAATATATTGAAGTACCCGCCAAATTTGTAGCAGATCAAAAGTTATTTAGAATTATTTTACAAAATCTTATTTCCAATGCCGTTAAGTACACTCCTCCTAAAGGTAAAGTAGAGATCAAAATGGAAAAAAATAAAAAAGATCTATTAATTACGGTGGCTGACTCCGGTTATGGTATACCTTTGAACCAACAAGAAAAAATATTTTCTAAATTGTTTAGAGCTGATAATGCCAAAATTAAAGATCCAGACGGTACGGGATTGGGTTTATATATCATTAAGTCTATTTTGGATCATTCTGGGGGTAAAACTTGGTTTGAATCAGAAGAAAATAAGGGTAGTAAGTTTTTTGTTTCCCTTCCTTTAAGTGGTATGTCTAAAAAAGAGGGGGTTAAGGGGCTGGTTTAGTTGTTGATTTTTAGCTTGTTTGATATAATAACATAATAGAAATAATAAGTTGATTTAAATATGTTTGGTAAAAAATCTAAAGGTAAAGTGATGGTGGTAGAAGATGACGCCTTATTATCTCAGGTTTTAAGCAAAGGTTTTGTTTCTGAAGGTTTTGAGGTAGCAGTAGTAGGTAATGGTCTAGAGGCTTTGGACCTGGTGACAAAGTTTAAACCGGGGATGATTTTTTTAGATTTAATGTTACCAGGTATTGATGGTTTTGAAGTTTTAAAACGTTTAAAAGAAGACAGTGATACTTCTGCAATCCCAGTAGTTATCATGTCTAATTTAGATCAAATAGCTGATGTTAAATCAGCTAAAGTTTTGGGGGCTGAAGAATATTTTATCAAAGCTAATACACAATTAGATAAAATTATTGGTTTTGCTAGAGATAGGTTAAAGTAAATTCATGGCCAAGACAAAAAGAAAAATAGTTTTGATAGTAGAAGATGACGAGGTTTTACTTAGAGCCTTGTATTTGTTGTTCCATAATAGTGGTTACACCATTGCTTCTGCTACGGATGGAGATTCCGCATTAAAAATGACAGAACGTTTGCATCCAGATTTAGTTTTGTTGGATTTATTATTACCAAAAATGAATGGTTTTGATGTATTAAGAAATATTAAAGTAGATCCTAAAATAAAAGATGTCCCAGTAATTGTCTTATCTAATTTAGGAGATCAATCAGATATTGATAAAGCCAAAACCTTAGGTGCTTTAGACTATTATGTCAAAGCCAACACAGAACTCTCTTCTTTAGAAGATAAGATAAAAAAAATCTTAGAATAATTTAACAATTTAAAAATACGACAATGAAAACAAAATGGCTTGATTTTGTTTTACTTTTAACTAATAGAATTTATACCCGCAAACAAAAGGTTTTATCGGAAGTGGGTTTAAAAACTGTAGCTAATATTATTGTTCTGATTGGCTTAGAAATTTTTTTGGCCTTAGTTTCTTTGCCCTTGTACCTCACCACTAAAAGTGGCGGGGTTGTTGCTTATCTAGAAGAAAAAGGTGGCTACGCTAAAGTTTCTTTCGATTATAACTTGCGTCGTATTTTAACTTTAACCGGCGTGGGTATTTTCCTCATTATTTGGTTGATGAAATTACTTTTGATAGTTTTAGCTCCGCATCTTTTTGGCCCCATGCGTTTGTATCAAGTTTCAGATTTACGTCCAGCTGATTTATTAAGTAAGGAGACAGTTCAAACCGAAACAGGTATTCAGACAGCTCGCGTTTCTCCAGCCATGCTGGTTCCTAGTTTAGAAGGTGTTAATAAAATTGGGGGAGGAAATTATGAATTTTATGGTAAGGCTGTACCCAATAGTACAGTAGTTTTGTTATTATCAGACACCCAAAGTGTCATTTATACGGAAGTAGCTAATGTTGAAGGTGTTTGGAAAATTACTCATCCCCAAACCAATTTTAAATTAAGTCCTGGTAACCATTCTATTTTAGTCTTTAGTTATGATGCGGCAAAAGGAATACGCTCAGAAGTAGCTCCTACTCAATATTTTAAAGTACAAATTAATTGGTTAGAAAGTTTAAGTCAAAAAATAGATGTTCTAGCTAATTGGTCAGTTGTTTTAATTATTATTTTAGGTATATTTCTTACATTTTTAACCATTTAAAAATAAAAATATGGCCAGCAAATGGTTAAGTTTATTCTTTAAGTTATCGGCTTGGACATTTAATTTAAAAGAAAAGATGATTAAGGCTGATAAGTGGTATGCTGCCGCTTTTTATGCTTTAATTATTTTTATTTCTGAATTAGCTATTGCCCTGGTTTCTCTGCCATTATATTTTATTGTCTCACCTCAAAATTTGCAGGAAAGGGGAATTGTTTTTCCCACAACTGAGGGAGAACCAATACATTTTAAATCTTATATAGTCAGGCGCAAAATTAGTATCGTGACAATTTTTGGTGCCGGCGGTTTGTTTATTATTAAGGTGGCTTTTGTGGCCATTGTTTCTTTTTATTTATTAGGGGCCCAACAGTTATTAGCAGCTACTCAGAATTGGACCTTTGACGTTCCAACTGATTACACCACCAGCAGTGCTAATGTAGAAATTACTGGTGGGGTGGCTAGATTAAAAGATTTAGGTAGTACCAGTTCTGGAGCTACTACTAATTCGGGGTTTGATACTGCTGCCACAGGGTGGACTGGGGCAGATTGGCTGCAACCAACTGGCAGTACAGCTACTGAAAATTATGTATCTTCTGGCGGTAATCCAGGTGGTTATGTAAATGTTCGTTTACAAACAAGTAACAATAAAAATAAAATAGTTGCTGGATATTGGTATCAATCTTTCACCACTACTGTGGCCTCGCCAGATACTGCTACTTTAAATTTAGATTGGTCATCTCTTACTTTTACAGCTCCTAATCCATTACAATCTTATAAATTGTATGCCTTTATTGATACAGGTAGTGGTGTGCCAACATTAGGAACGGAAGTATGGAGTAGCCCCACAATTACTGGTACTACTAGTTGGGCTAGTGTTACACCTATAAATATTACAGCTAAAGTTCCTACAGCTGGAACTTATTATGTAAAGGTTGCTGCGCATATGCAGGGTAATGCTTCTACTAACACAACCTATAATCTTATAACTGGATTTGATAATGTCATTGTCAATTGGTCAAAAACTACTCATGTTTATGACGCTACTAGTCCAACTGTTCGTCCCAATACCTCACTTACTATGACCAAGACAGTGAGTTGGGATAGTTTTTCAGAAACCGCCACTAAGAACGGTGGTGAAGTAAATTATCAATTATCTACTGATGATGGTGTTACTTGGAAATATTGGACAGGTTCAGCTTGGGGGACAGCCGGCGCATCAAATTATAATACTGCCGCGGTAGTCAATACTAATTTTAGTACTTTTAGTACCAGTAGTAATAAAATAATGTGGAAAGCCTTTTTAACTGGTAATGGCACTCAGCAAGTCATTTTAGATAATGTAGCTGTAACTTACACAGAAAATACACCACCCGTAGTGGCTAGTTTAACACCAGCACAGAACACTACTTATGGTTATGTTAATGTGGGTTATAATTTGCAAGACGCTAATAGTGATCCATCTAGTTTAGTAAATTATGAGTATTCCTTAACAGGGGCTTTTACTGGTGAACAAGTTACCATGACAGCTTCATCAACAGACCCTGCTCATAGTGGTGTTACCAATTTAACCACTTCTCCAGCTGGAATTGCTAAAACTTTTGTTTGGAATGCTAAATCACAGTTAGGGGCCGTTTATAATACTGGGGTGTACGTTAGATTGCGCGGTAATGATGGCATTCAAAATGGTGCTTATACAACTTCTTCTGCCATAACTATTGACTATGTTAACCCAGTAATTTCTAATGTTGCTGCTACTGAAGTTGTGGGTTCAACTAATGTCACAATTTCTTATGATTTAACAGATAATACTTCTGATAATTTATTAGTGGAATTACAAATTTCTGGAGATGGGGGATCCACTTGGACAGTTCCTGCTACTTCTGTGACTGGCGCAGTAGGAACTGGTGTAACTACTGGTGTTAGCAAAACCATTACTTGGGCGGCTGGAACTGATTACACCGGA
Organism: Candidatus Magasanikiibacteriota bacterium; assembly: GCA_026396495.1. Classification (GTDB taxonomy): domain Bacteria; phylum Patescibacteriota; class Patescibacteriia; order Magasanikbacterales; family UBA10003; genus GWC2-40-17. The sequence goes on from JAPLWR010000076.1 coordinate 4,965, forward strand.
CAACAAAAGAGTAATATGCAGGTGAGGGTTAGGGCTAAAGACAAATGGCAAAATCAAGGGGCTTATACTGCTTCATCTAATTTTGCTTTAGATACTTTAAACCCAGCTGCAGCTACTGCCGCAGATTTGCAAGCCCAGCCTTTAGCTGGCGCCACCACTGTTTTAGTTGGCGGTTCATTCACAGAAGTAAATCCAAATCTAAATGATTTTTTTGTGGCTATTGATGGTGGGGCTTATTCCGCTTCTACAACTGGTAGTACTAACACAGCAACTCCAACTAATCAAGCTACGGCCGTTGGAGCTACATTAGATGGTAACGATTCTATTTTTAAAGTTAAAATTGTTCACACAGATGATTATAGTAATATTGGCACTAATGAAAATGTAAATCCTAGTACGGCTTATAAATATGTAAAACCTTATACACCAAGTGCTCCTACATTAAGTAGTCCAATCACTACTCGATTAGACTTACAAGTTAATGAAGCTGTTGGTGAAGCTACTGATTTACAATATGCCATGCAAGAAACTACCACAGGAAATTATGTCCAGAGTGATGGCACTCTTGGCGCTACAATCGTTTGGCAAGTTTTAGGAACATCTTCCGGTCAATGGGGGAATGGTTTAGGAGTACGGGGCAAAGTGCGAGTGACCGGTCTTTCTTCTCCAGTTTCTCAATATATTTTTAAAGTAAAATCTCGCAATCCGTCAGACTCGGCCCATGCTGTGTCTTCTGAGTCTGCCTATTCAGCTACGGCGCAAGTTCCTAATACTGCACCATCAATTATTTTAAATTCTAATGCTCAAACTACTGATGGAACGCAATATGTTCCTATCAATTACACTGGTACAGACGGCCAGGGTGATATTAGTAGTATTTCTTTATATGAATATTCTCAGGATAATTCCACTTGGCATACAATGACAGAAAAAGCAGGTGTTAGCTCTAACGGGGTTAGTAATTTAGTGTTTTTACCAACTGGTAGTGCCTATCTCTTTGCTTGGAATTCCGCCACGGATTTAGCTAATATAGAAGACTCCACAGTTTATGTACGTTTAAGACCCAATGATTCTTTGATTAATGGTTCTACAGTCACCTCAGCGGCTTTGGAAATTGATAACAAGTTACCAGTGGTGGCTAGCGTAGTGCCAGCTCAAAATGCTGGGGCGCGTACTGTGGCTATAACTTATAATTTAACCGATGCCAATAATTCTACCGTAGAATTAAACATCTCCTCTGATGGTGGATCTACTTGGAACGTGGCCACCTCTTCAGCCACGGGTGCGGTAGGTGCAGGAGTGACGCCGGCTACGGGTAAAACTATCACTTGGAATGCTGGAACAAATTTTGACAATCAATATAATACTAACATGAAGGTGCGGGTGCGCGCGCGTGACACTTTTGGCAATCAAGGTAGTTTTGCGGAATCTAGTGTTTTTAC
>JAPLWR010000031.1:0-1436 GCA_026396495.1 Candidatus Magasanikiibacteriota bacterium
CAGCTTTAGAAATTTCTTGATAAATTTTTTCGGAAGGGTTTGTACCACCAGACATTTCCAACATAAACTTACCAAAACGATTATCAGGCCTACCGGAGGTGATTCTAGGTCCTGCACCCTGACGCTTAGCAATTTGATATTCCGGTATTTCCATCAAAGCTTTTAAAGCCTCCCCCACTGTTTCCGGGGCTGCCTTTTTAATATAATCACTAACAAATTTTTCAACTAAATTATCTGTGAGAGTATGGGTATTCATCAAGTTAATTTTCAAAAGCTTGGCAGCATCAATAGCTTGATAATGATTGATTGGATGAACCCCGCGAGCAACATCGGACATTCTTTCTTGTGTTAAATTTTCTGCCACGTGCACAGGCACTCCTACTTGTACCAAACTATCAATTTGTGATTCCATCACTTCATGAAGTTCTGCCAAAGATCTGCCAATAGGATGGTGCCCTAAAAGTAAATCCACATGTTCTCCGCGTTCTTGCAAATTAGCAGCTAGCAATACCTCACCCACATCAGCATCAATGCCAGCTAAAATAGTACGGACTTCTGTTTTAGGAGCATCTACTAAATGGATTAAAGAATCAGCGTAGGGATCTTGCAATTTAGTCTGATCAAAATATTTTTTTTCTTCAGCCGATAATCCTTCAAACTGTTTTTTAATTTTGGCTAAATATTTTTTAACTCCTTTTTCCCCGCGTGAGTCCGCTTTTAAGCCCATTTGTAAAGCTAAATCGTAAATTTGTTGAATATTCATAAAAATTTATTTTATTTCTTACCTCCAGATTAACAAAAATAAAGCAAAAAAGCAAGATAAAAAAAGACCCTAACAAAGCATTACGCTAAGCTAGGGTCGGTTGAACAAATCTACCAAAGATCATTCCCTTAGAGTTTTCTAAGGCAACCACTCGGCAGGTTGCGCCGGGGATCACTTGATCTCTGGGTCGAGGTCGATCGTGACCACCTGCGTAGGCGGGTAGTCACTGGACGCTGCCTTGGCTGCCTTCTTGGCCGCATGGCGCTTCTTGAGGCGCTTGTGTGGCTCGAAGATACCCATGCAAACCGCGGCAATCATCGCACCCCAGAACATCCAGAACAGGGCGGAAGGGGCTTCGAACTCCACCAACTTCAGGCCCTCCAACAGCACCTTGATGCCGATGAGGAGAACCAGATGGTAGCCGGTCTTGCCCAGCCCTGGATAACGATCCATGAGCCAGGCAAAAAGCTGGGCCAGGTAACGCATGATCAGGACGCAGGCCAGATCAGCCGCGATCACGATCAGAATCACCTGGGTGAACGCTACGCCCGCAATGATGGAGTCGGCCGAGAAGACCAAATCCATCACTTCAATCTGGATAATCGCCCCCCAGAAGGGCCCGAGCAGAATAGCCAGGGCCATGAACTTGGCGATGATCCACCACTGCTTCTTC
>JAPLWR010000031.1:1444-17191 GCA_026396495.1 Candidatus Magasanikiibacteriota bacterium
CAGACCGCCCAGAGGCTTCAGCCACCACAGGTGCATCACTTGGGCGATGCAGAAGATGATGGCGATTCGGAAGAAGATGGCCCCGTAAAGGCCCCAGCGCAGGGCCTTCTTGCGCTGAGATGGCGGCAACTTGGCCGCCATTACTCCCAGCACGGCCACGTTGTCCATGGCCAGAACGCCCATGATCAGGAACACGGCTCCGAACTGGCTCAGCATCTGAGCCACGCTCAAAACCATGAGCTGATCCCACATGCCAACCATGACGCCGATGAGCCATTCCACGGCACAACCTCCAGTGAAGGGTTTTTGAATTTTCAAAGTCCGCCCAAAGTATCTCCGTTTCTCTTCTTACTTAGCACCTTGATGAAGATGCTGAGTAAAAGAGATCCCAATGCAAGCGTTAGCAAGGTTGGGATCAAAACACAGTTGTTGAGAAAGATCATTCCCTTAGAGTTTTCTAAGGCAACCACTCGGCAGGTTGCGCCAGACCTCAGACGGCCTTGGAGACCGGCTCCGGGAACAGGGTCAGGTTACGGAACATCACTACCGGGAGAGGCCGCGATCCGTCGCTGAACCGCTCCTGATCGAACACGGACCCGTAGGACTTGGTCTCATCGGAGTCCACGGTCAAGACCACCGAATGGCCACCCACCGTGATGCCTTCGTCCCCACTCAGCGACGTCGGCATATAGAAGAACAGCATGGGATGTTCCACCAGGGTGAAGTACTCGCCCTGAATCTGGTACGTCCCGCGCAGTTCCAGGTAGAAGGTCTTCTGACGGGACTCCTCGATCGCCGCCTCCCTCGCCTTGTCGGAAGCCAGGAGTGCGAGCGCGATGGACACCCCTGCCATGACGAACCAAATGATAGTCAGAATCTCCGACCAGCCCCATTTGTGATCACCGAAGATGCCAAACTCACTACAGAAGAACCCCAGGCACAGGCTCATCGTGAGGGTGAGGATGACCCGCGCCACGGGAGGGTACTTCTCCAGCAGGAAGCCCACCCCTCCGAAGACCAGGAAAGCTCCCACGACCACGATCAAGTAAACATCCGTCGACATCCCACACCTCCCAAAATCACTTACTGCACTTTAACCCGTACAGCTTGGGCTTGAACATCCTCAGGATTTCTCCTTATTTTAAGGCCTCTAAAGGCACTAAAATAGGGAGAAATCAGCTTTAAAAACCATTGTGTAACAAAGTAGTATAGCACATTTTTGGACTTTTGTCAAGACCCTCAAGACAATTTTTAGCTTAAATTTAACTAAAAAAGAGGGCCCTACACGAATGTAGAGCCCAAGAGTTATGAGGCATTAGTTCTAACTGGTTTGTACCCCAGCTAAGCTTTCGCTGTCTAAAGGTTTTTAGACGAACCTTGGTTTGCCAACCAAGATAGCCTCGGCGTTGTTATACCTCCTTGTCCCAGCTCTTCCCCAGGCTGGATTGGGGCTGCCGCCTGTACCCTTCATCACATCGTGGGCAGGTCGACAATCTCGAAGTTGGAATTGTTTTACCCCTTTCGTGGCGATGGGCGGCGATTAGGCGGCCCGGAGGGGTTTTCCTGATGGTTTTGCTTGTTTGCAAGCAGGGCTCTCATCACATCCCAGCAGTTGTACTTCTACTCCCGTTTCGCTCCCAACTAAAGCTACTAAGGTTTCGAGAGTTCTATTTATGTTTTAGCGCCGTCTGCTATGGCGCTCGTTTCCGCAGCCGCATTTTACTGCCTCCTTCAGTCTGGCGTGTTGTTGTTGGCGACTCGGACGTCTCTTGAAGGTTGTCGACGATGCGCTTTGATAGCAGTATTTGTGTCATTGCGCCCTGCGATCGTATGGCGCTTCTTACCACTGCCGCATTATACCGCCTCCTTCGGTTTTGGGTATGAGGGCAGAATCAGGCGTGCTGGCCTTCAGGATGAGACAGACCCCATCGCAGCCAGACCAATGAGTATAACACAAAACCCCAACTTTGTCAAGAGTTGGGGTTCACAGTAGAATTTTTTTACCTAACTTTAGCTAAATTTTATTTTCAATTTCATCTTTTCTACCTCTACTTCTTTTCCTCCGTCGCCAACAGCCCCCACATTTATCTCTTTAGCCAAAACCTGAACCATTAATTGCTCTTTAAATTTCTCTACCACCTCCAACAAATCTTTTTCTTCAGTTTCCAAAATCATCACTACTTTATCTTTTATAGTAAGACTCATTTCTTTGCGCAGCTGGTTAACAGTTCTGACTAACTCTCTTAGTAACCCTTCAGCTTTTAAAGTGTCATCCAACACCACATCTAAAGCCACAGACAAAGACCCTTCACTCTTTAATACCCAACCCTCATTCAAACCTTCCAAAGTTTTCACGGCCACTACATTTTTCACATTAATTTCTTCGGCAATAATAGAAGTCAGTTCAGATTTTAAAACTAAATTAGCCACTTGTAATTCTTTAAGAGGCTGTCTAACTTTCATCCCCTTTTCTGCTCTAGCAGCCAAACCCAATTCCACAATTTTTCTAGCCACTTCCATTTCTTTTAACAACTCCCAGTTAATTAATTTTTCATCTAAAACTGGCCAATCAGCCAAGTGCACTGACTCAACTTGTTTCTGTAACCTTCCCCAAAAACGCTCTGTCACAAAAGGAGTAAAAGGAGCCAATAACCTAACTAAACTTAATAAAACAAAACGCAAAACTTTAGCGCAAGCTTCTTTGTCCTCTCCCTCATTTTTTAATCTTTCACGACTACGACGCACATACCAAGTAGAAAGTTCATTGATAAAATCAATCAACTTTCTAGAAGCTTCAAACACGTGGTAACTTTCCAACTCTTCTGTCACTTCTTTATTCAACAAATTCAATTTTGCCATCACCCATTTATCCAAAACATTATTTAATTTTGGCAATTCAACTTTATCCTCTTCCACTTTGTACATTTCATAAAAATTCATCACATTGCCCAATAGCATTACCACTTTACGCAAAACTTCCTCCACATCTTTTTCATCAAAATTCTTTGGTTCACCTGGTTGGTTAATGGAAAACAAATGCATACGCAAAGCATCAATGCCAAATTTATCAGCAATCATCCAAGGATCAATGACATTACCTTTGGATTTACTCATCTTCTTACCTTCTTTATCTCTGATGTGACCCAAACAAATAACATTTTTATAAGGAGCTTCTTTGCCTAATAAGGTGGCTACCGCCAACAAGGTATAAAACCAACCACGAGTTTGATCAATGGCTTCAGAAATAAAATCAGCTGGATATTGAATTTTTTTATCGATCATTTCCTTATTTTCAAATGGGTAGTGATATTGGGCAAAAGGCATGGCTCCAGAATCAAACCAACAATCAAAAACATCAGACACCCGATTCATAGTGCCGCCACAAGTGCATTGAAAAGTTAGTTTGTCTACAAAAGGACGATGAACATCCACTTCACCATTTTTATTTTTTGGCAAACCGCCAGATCTTTCCTCTAATTCTTTCAAGCTCCCAATCACTTCCACTTTTTGACAATTATCACATACCCAAATTGGCAAAGGAGTACCCCAATAACGTTGACGGGAAATTGCCCAGTCTTTTATATTAGCCAACCATTCACCAAAGCGGCCTTCTTTAATATGATCTGGCACCCAATTAATTTTGGCATTATTGGCCATCAATTCTTTTTGGACAGAGGTGACTCTGATAAACCAAGAATCTTTGGCGTAATACAACAAAGGACTATCACAACGCCAGCAAAAAGGATAATCATGCGTGTGTTTTTCTTCTTCTAAAAATAAATTGCGAGATTTTAAATCTTCAATAATTTCTTTTTCTACTGAGGCCTTTTTTACAAATTGACCCGCCCATTTGGTAACGCTAGGTAAAAATTTTCCATTTTCATCCACGGTGTGGACAAAAGGTAAATTATATTCCACTCCAAAATTAAAATCATCTTCACCATACATGACAGCTGTGTGCACCACTCCAGTACCATCAACTGTGGAAACAAAGTTAGCATGGCCCACAAACCAAGCCTTCTTACCTTGAGGATCTAGGGCGCCTGGAAAAAGAGGTTCATATTCCCAGCCTTCCATTTTTTCTCCTTTAAATTCTTCTACTACTTCCGCCCCTGGACCCAAAACCTGCTCTACCAAAGATTTAGCTAAGATATAAAATTCATTATTAAATTTTACCTTGGCATAATCAATTGTGGGTCCCACTGCCAAAGCCACATTACCTGGTAATGTCCAAGGTGTAGTAGTCCAAGAAAGAATATAAGTATTAGCTTGATTTTTTAATTTAAATTTAACATAGATAGAAGTGTCCTCTACGCTTTTATAACCCTGAGCTACTTCATGAGAAGACAAAGCTGTCCCACAACGTGGACATTGAGGTACCACCTTGTAACCTTTATATAGCAAACCCTTAGTATTTAATTCTTTAGTAATCCACCACAAAGTTTCAATGTAATCATTATGGTAGGTTACATAAGGATTTTGTAAGTCTAACCAAAAACCAATGCGACGAGTTAAATTTTCCCAATCAGTTTTATATTGCCAAACACTTTCTTGGCATTTTTGATTAAATTCTTCAATACCATATTTTTCAATATCTGGTTTACCAGATATTCCTAAAGCTTTTTCCACTTGCAATTCCACGGGCAAGCCGTGAGTGTCCCAACCGGCCTTGCGTTCTATATGATAGCCTTGCATGGTACGAAAACGTAAAATAATATCTTTAAATGAACGAGCCAAAACATGATGAATGCCGGGTTTACCGTTAGCCGTGGGTGGTCCTTCAAAAAAAACAAAATTACCTTTGGGAGATTTTTTGTCCAAAGTTTTTTGAAAAATATTTTTATCTTCCCAAAATTTTAAAACTTCTTCTTCATTTTGAGCAAATAGTGATTTTTTGTTTTCCATATATTTAAAAAGTAGTAAATTCTTGACGCTTAAATTCTATTATATTATCGGGATCAAATTGATATTTATTTAAATATCCTCCTTGGCGTAACAACATTTTTAATTTACGACTTAAATCTTCTCTCATTCTTTTTAAATCATCTACCACTTCTTTAAATTTATCTAACTGCACATCAGAAGAAACATAAAAAAGTATCTCCCCTGTTTTGCTAACTAGATAGCCAGCCTGATGACCCCTATTAAATCTAATTTTGCTCAACAAATTATTCAGCAGAGGAATATCATCTTCCACTAATAATTTTATCTTTATCTCTAACTCCTTAGGAGACATCTCTATTTCTGTTAATTCTGCGGGAACAAATTTTTCATCATCCATATTAAAAATATAAATAAAAAACACGCCTTTAGCGTGCCAAGAGTCTAGCTTAAGCCAGACGGTACCATCTTGTGCTTTATCTTAATTATGGCTATAACGCGCCAATCCGAGAGAGTCTACTACCTTTTTAAGGCTTCTTTCTCTAGCTCCCCGCTGATAAACGGATCTAAGCTTTGAATTAAGTTTAAGGGTATTTGGTAAAAAAGTCAATAAAAAAGCGCCGTAGTAAAACGACGCTGATAAAGTTAAGGAGATTAATAAAAAACTGGCTAGCCATTCAGTTCAGTTAGTTTTACCCAACAATCGATGCAATTCTTGAACCCTTTGAACCGAAGCCTCCTGAGCGGCTTCCTGCCCGCGCAAATGAACTTGCAGTTCAACAGTAGTTTTTCTGGCATCAGCCAAAAATTGTTCCAAATCAGTCACTCTACATTGAGATCTTTTCACATGTGCCCTCAAAGTTGGCATCATTATTTTTTCTCTTTGAGCGATTTGATCTTCCAATCTAGCTAGTTCACTAGAATACCCTTCAGTCGAAGGACTGGGGTTGACGGGAACAGTAGAAGAGAGGTGGGGATCTGGTGTAGTATCGATAGGATCAAGACCAGCTGTTGTTTTCAACATCATTTCTCCTGCTATCAAAGAACCAAAAATCCACGAGAGAGGCTGTCTACTAAACAGGATAAATAATTTATTTATCTTTGTCAATTTTTAAAAATTAAATCCTCAACAACCAAAAAACCAAGGCCAAAATAATACGATACCAGCCAAAAACCGCAAAACTTTTTGTTTGAATAAATGCCAAAAATATTTTTATCACCGCTAAAGCCGAGAGAAAGGCAGAACAAAAACCCAAAATCAGCAAAATCCATTGTCCATAACTAAAACTAAAACCACTTTTTAATAAATCTAACCCAGAAGCGGCGAGCATTGTGGGCACAGCCAAAAGAAAAGAAAATTCTACAATAGTTTTTCTTTGTAATCCTAAAATTAATCCACCAATGATGGTGGCCGCAGACCTGGACACCCCTGGCACCATCGCTAAACTTTGAAACAACCCAATGCCTAGTGCTTGTTTATAAGAAATTTTCTCTAAATCATCTACCATAACTTTTTTCTCTGCAAAGAAACTTTCAAAAACTAAAATAGCCACACCACCTAAAAATAAAGCCCACAAAACAACTGACTCATTACCTAATAAAAATTTTTTAATCAAACTATAAAAAATAAGACCCAAAACTGCTGTGGGTAAAAAAGCTGTAATAATTTTGAACCACACACCCCATCTTCCCCAAATCTTTTTAAAGTATAAAACTACTACAGCCAAAATAGCACCCAACTGAATTACCACTTCAAAACTTTTTACAAAATTACCCGAGTAAATATGCAACAGATTACTTGCCAAAATTAGATGGCCAGTAGAAGAAATAGGCAAAAACTCTGTTAAGCCTTCCACTAAACCTAGAATGATTGCTTGAATGATTGTCATATAAAGCCTATTATACCAGAAAAATTAGCTAGAAAAAAATTTGGTAGGCATCTTTAAATCTGCTATAATTTAAGTACAAAATAATAGATAAATATATGGAAAAAACTAATCAACAAATTTTTATAGGAACTGATCACGCTGGGTTTAAATTAAAGGAGGAAATAAAGTTAAAATTAACAGAATTAGGATATACTCTAGTTGATTTAAGCCCTAACACCCCAGATCCGGGTGATGATTACCCGTCAGTAGCCAAAAAAGTAACCGGGGAAGTGCTTAAAAATAACGCTCGCGGAATCTTACTTTGTGGTTCTGGTAATGGCATTTGTATGGCTGCCAACAAAATTAAAGGCATAAGAGCCGCTGTGGGCTATAATACTCAATCAGCCAAATCAGCCCGTAATGATGAGAATACCAATATCCTTTGTTTAGCTGGGGCCATTTTAAGTCCGGAATATGCTGTGGCCATTGCCAAAAACTTTTTAGACACTCCCTTCTCCAACGAAGAAAGACACCAAAAAAGAATCGAGGAGTTAAGTCAACTTGAAAAATAATTTTTAAAAATTATGAAAATTATTCCCGCCATTCTAACCACTGACCCAGAAATATTTAAACAACAATTACGCCAAGTAGAAAATTTAACAGACCTAGTTCATATTGATATCTGCGATGGCCTATTTGTCCCAGAAAAAACGGTGGACCCAGAACTTTTACGTGACATCCAAACACCAGTAAAATTTGAACTACATTTGATGGTCCAAAACCCATCCCAAGAAATTGAAAGATGGTACAATTTTCCTAACATCAAAAGAATAATTTTTCATTTAGAAGGAGCCAAGATTCCAATGGCTTCCATAGAACACATTGAAGCCTACGGTTTTAAAGCTGGTGTAGCCGTGAACCCAGAAACTACTTTGGAAGAAATCGGCGCTACTGGTTATGAAACTGATCTGATGTTTTTTTTATCCGTCCATCCAGGTAAACAAGGCCAGATATTTATTCCCGAGGTTTTAGAAAAAATAAAATTATTCAAAGAAAAACATCCAGACACTCCTGTGGCTCTTGATGGAGGAATTCACATCCCTGAATTAAACATTTTAAAAAATCTTAACTTGGATTACATAGTAATGGGTAGCGAAATTTTTACTCATCCTAACCCCACGGAACATTTTAAAGAATTACAAGAATTAATTAAATTGACGCCTAGCGTCATCCCGAGCACAGTCGAGGGATCTCAACCATAATTTTATGCTAGATCTTGCTATTTTAGGTGGTTCTATCTCTGGTATCACCGCGGCTATCTACGGCAAAAGAAGAAATCTTAATCTCAAGGTCATCGCTCCAGAAGTAGGTGGTGAAATTGCTACTACCACAGACATCGAAAATTGGCCCGGAGAAAATTCCATCAGTGGTTTTGATTTTAGTAAAAAAACCCACAACCAACCAGACTACAACAAAGTAAATTTTGATTTAGGCTATGCCGTCACTATAATAGAAAAAATTACCGGAGGTTTTTCTCTCACCATTAAAAACTTAACTGGTGAAGAAAAAACAGAAGAAACTCGAGCTATTTTAGTTGCGACCGGCGCCAGACCACGTCACTTAAACATTGAGGGCGAAAAAGAATTCTTTCACAAAGGTGTTACTTACTGTGCCACTTGCGACGCCCCTTTGTTTAGAAACAAAATTACAGCTGTAATTGGTGGAGGCAACAGTGCTTTAACTTCGGCCTTAATGTTGGCAGAAATCGCCAGTCAAGTTTATATCTTGAATGTAAATCCAGAATTTCGTGGTGAACACGTTTTGATTGATAAAGTTAAAAATCATCCTAAAATAAATATTCTCTCGGAAGTTAGGACCCAAAAAATTACTGGAGAAAAAATGGTGCAAGCTTTAGAATACTTAGATAAAGATGGAGCGACCCAAACTTTACTAGTGCAGGGAATTTTTGTAAATATCGGATTAGAAGCCAACGCCGGTTTTATTGATCTAGTAGAAAAAAATAAATGCGGAGAAATTGTGACGGATCGGGCTGGGCGAACTAACGTGCCAGGAATTTTTGCTGCCGGTGATGTTACTGATGTACCTTATAAACAAATCGTCATTGCTGCTGGTATGGGTTGTTCTGCCACTCTCGCAGCCATTGACTACTTAAATCAAAAATAAATATGTACGATATAATTTCTATTGGCGACGCTACTTTAGATACCCTTTTAAAAATTCATGATGCGGAAGTTAATTGTTCTCTTCATTCTGACCGCTGCATGATCTGCGTTAACTATGCTGATAAAATTCCCGTAGATAGATTAGATAGAAAAGTAGCTGGCAACGCTGCTAATAATGCCGTGGGATCTTCACGATTAGGGATGAAAACTGCTTTTTATACTATTTTAGGTAATGATGGTGTGGGCGAGTTTATTATGGATAAATTAAAAAAAGAAGGAGTGGACTTGAAATATACTATTCATGATCCCAAAAAAGAAACCAACTCTTCTTTTGTGATGAACTACAAAGGAGAAAGAACAATTTTTTTTTATCACTCCAAAAGAACTTACTCTCTACCTAAACTTGAAAAAACTGAATGGTTTTATCACACCTCCCTTGGACCCAACCATGAGCGTTTGAACAAACAAATTGCCACTTATGTTACCAAAAACAAAATAAAATTGGGATATAATCCTGGCACCTACCAATTACGTGCTGGCTACAAAAAAATGGCTGAAGTTTTAAAAGCAGTAGAAGTTATTTTTGTGAATAAAGAAGAAGCGGCTACAATTGTAGGCCCACAACATGATATTAGACATTATCTTTTAGCTTTACACAAAGTTGGGCCAAAAATAGTGGTTATCACCGATGGCTCTAATGGATCTTTTTGTTTTGATGGAGAAAAATTTTGGCAAATGGATATTTTAAATACTCCCGTGGTAGAACGCACTGGCGCCGGCGATTCTTATGCCACTGCTTTTATCGCCGCTTTGTATTACAAAAAATCAGTACCAGAAGCCATGTGTTGGGGCACTTGCAACTCCTCCTCAGTAATTATGAAATATGGACCTCAAGATGGCTTACTCACCAAAGCCAAAATGTTGGCTTTCCATAAAAAATACAAACATGTTTGTCCAGTTAATTTCTAAATAATTTTATGCTTGTTAATCTTAATAAAGTCTTAATTCCTGCCAGACGTGATGGTTACGCTGTACCTGCTTTTAATTTTAATAATCTAGAATTTCTACAAGCTTTAACGGAGGCGGCCCAAGAATCCAATTCCCCTATTATTATCCAGACCAGCGAAGGCGCTTTAGAATATATGGGGTTAGATTATATTGGTGGAATGGTTAAAGCAGCAGTCAAAAATATTAAAATTCCCCTAGTTTTCGTCCTTACTTTATGAAGAAAACGTGGCTAAAACCAAGCAGGTAGTTAAATGGGCCCATGCTAAAAAAATGAGTGTAGAAGCAGAATTGGGAATATTAAAGGGGATAGAAGATAAAGTCTCCGCGGCTGAAAATGTTTTTACCAACCCAGAGCAAGCAGTAGATTTTGTTAAAAAAACTGGTTGTGATGTTTTGGCTGTGGCTATTGGTACTTCCCACGGGGCTTATAAATTTACCGGCTCTGGAAAATTAGATTTAGCTAGATTAAAAGAAATAGCCAGATTGGTTAAAATTCCTTTAGTCTTACACGGTGCGAGTGGTGTCCCCCAAAGATTGTTGGACTTAATAAAATTTCAATGTGAAAAAATTGGTGATTGTGAAAGATTGGGTGGAGCAAAAGGAGTACCAGACACAGAAATTTTGGGCGCAATTAAATTAGGTATTTCTAAAATCAATATTGATACAGACTTAAGAATGGCCTTTACAGCTGGTGTGCGCAACTCCCTGCTCCAAGATTTAAAAGTCTTTGATCCAAGAAAATATTTAGGTGCTGGCAAAGAAGAAGTAAAAAAAATTGCTTTAGAAAAAATTAAACTTTTTAAATCTTAACTTTATGGCCGTCAAAAAAATGTTACCTAAAAATAATAAGAAAATTCTTAGCCCACCATTAGTAGAAACCACCCGCGTGGTAGTAGTTGGTACGGGATTTGTTGGTTCTACCGCGGCTTACACCATGATGGTACAAGGCGTGGCCTCAGAAATTATTTTAATTGATGTTAATAAAAACAAATGTGAAGGTGAGGCCATGGATTTAGAACACGGCTTATCTTTTGTTAAACAGAGTCGGGTTTGGGCTGGTGATTACTCTGATTGTAAAGATGCCGATGTGGTGGTGATCACTGCAGGACTTGGACAGAAACCTGGACAAACAAGATTAGAACTAGCGGCCATTAACGCCAAAATTATTGGCGGGATCATAGAACAAATACGCCACTATACAGATAAAGCCGTAATTTTAATGGTGACTAATCCGTTGGTGACTAATCCGTTAGATGTCATGACTTATGTGGCTCTGAAAAAATCTGGGCTTCCTAATTACCAAGTCTTTGGTACTGGCACTACTTTAGATTCTTCTCGTTTCCGTTATTTATTAGCTCAAGAATTTGGCGTGGCTCCTGATTCTATGGCTGCTTACTTAATTGGCGAGCATGGAGATTCTGAAGTGCCCGTAATTTCTCATGCTAATTTGATGGGTGAAAATATTACCAGCTTTAAAGAATACGACCAAAAATTAGTAGATGATGCTTACAACCACACCAAAAATGCTGCCCAAGAAGTAATCTGTAAAAAAGGTGCTACTTACTATGCTATTGCCTTAGCCATTTCTAGAATTGTTCGAGCCATTTTATTTGATGAAGACCATGTCTTCCCTCTTTCATCACTTTTAACCGGACAATACGGATTGAATGACGTCTGTTTGTCCTTACCAAGTGTAGTTGGCAGAACTGGGATAAAGAGAGTTTTGGAGGTAAAATTAAATGATGAAGAACTACAAAAATTACGCCAATCCGCTAAGATAATAAGTGAAACAATCAAGAGTATAAAATTATAAAACTGCATTTACTTAAAAACACCCTTCTCTAAGGGTGTTTTTGTTAAACCGCTATCCGCCAACCAGCGGGGGAGGATTAGCCAAAAAACTGCCTTATGGTCTTGACAAAAGCCTAAAAATGTGCTATACTTTAAAGTTAAAAATTGTTCTTTTATTTTGTCCGATCAAACAAATTTAGGCTTAAATTAGATAAACTTATTTGATCGGATAAGGCAGTTTCGCCTTTTAGGGAAGGAATGCAACATGAAGAAGACACTGAGTTGGGTTCTGGCCCTGGTGTTCGGTTCCTTGCTGTTCGCCCTGGTGCTCCACAAGCCGCGGGCGCAGACGGAGCCCCCCAAGATCGAGGTCTCGACTGGTGTCCTCATGATCTCCCAGATCTCCTACTGGGTGGAGGTGACCGAGGTGGGAGACGCCAGCGTGCACTCCGACGTAGTCGCCAAGATGTGGCGACTGGAAAACGGCAACCATCCGTCATTCATCACGGGCGTCGGGACGATCTACAAAGGGGAACTCCGCTGGGGGAAGATCTTCGTGATGGACCCCGAGAACACGGCCTGCGGCATGTTCTCCGCCAACTCCGCGGCGATCATCTGCGAGGAGGTCTCGGAACTGGCAGCCAACCGAGCCTTCTACCCACTCTTCAATCTCTCCCCCCAGCAGCGCACCGAAGCCGCCTACCTCCTCTACGAGGGAGTGCGGGCCGTGATGCCCCATCCCAACTTCAACTGACAACCCAACCCCGTCTAGAAGCTGCTAACCCAGCTTTCTAGTACGGGGTGTTTTTTTATCAAAAAAACCGCCCACTGTGGACGGTTTAAATAGATTCCTCAACTGCGCTAGGAATGACAAATTAAATCTCTACTCCAATTTTTTCCCTAATTTTTTTCATCATGGCCACAGCCTCACTCTTAGCCTTCTTAGCTCCCGCGACTAAAATTTCTTTAATTTTTTCTTCATTAACGTCTAGTTCTAGCTTTCTTTCTCTAATGGGTTGTAAAAAATTATTAATCCTTATTCCTAATAATTCTTTGGATTCTTTGTAAGAAATACCACCCTCTTTATAGGCTCTTTCTAATTCTTTTAATTCTTCAGGTGTAGCAAATAACTTATGTAGAGCAAAAATATTATCAGCGGCTGGATCTTTTTTTTCATTCGCACCTTTGCTATCTGTTTTGATAGTCATCACTTTCTTCAAAACATCTTTTTCACTATCAAACAAACCAATCGTATTTTTATAACTCTTACTCATTTTTCTGCCGTCAAGCCCAGGTACCGTAGCAACACTAGCCAAAATTCTTTCTTTAGGAACTTTAAAAACTTCACCAAAAACTTTGTTAAACTTTTTGGCTGTGTCCTGAGCCATTTCTAAATGTTGTTTTTGATCTGCTCCAACAGGCACCACATCAGCATTGTACATTAATATATCTGCCGCCATTAAAACAGGATAATCAAACAAACCCATATTGATAGGGCTACCCTTAGCTACCGCGTCTTTATAAGCATGAGCGCGTTGTAATTCTGCAATAGGAGTTAAACAATTAAAAATCCAAGCTAATTCCGTCACTTCTGGAACATCAGACTGTTTAAATAAAGTAACTTTTTGAGGGTCCAAACCAATAGCCAAATAAGCCTTGGCAATCTCTAAAATATTTTTAGACAATTCCTTGGCATCTTGTAATTGATTTAGGGCATGATAATCAGCAATAAAAATAAAATTCTCAAACTCATTTTGTAAATCTAAAAACTGACGCATAGCGCCAAAATAATTTCCAATATGAATATCCCCTGTTGGTTTAATCCCTGATAATAATCTAGACATAAAAATTAAATTACTTCTAAAATACTTTGAGCAAACTCTGGTACTGCTTCTGGCCCAGAAGCCGTTACTAATTTACCATCAATTAAAGATTTTTTATTAATATACTCAGCTCCTGCCTGATGTAGAATGTCTTTTAAATTACCATCGCCATTCCAACCAGTAACTTTTTGGCCTTGCAACAAATCAGCATTGGCTAAAATACGTGGGGCAATACAAATTGCTCCCCAAATTTTGCCTTTTTCCTTTGCCTCCTTCATTGCTTGGTAAACTTCTGAATTATCAAGACGTTCCATGGCGCCAGGTCCACCAATTAAGAAAACCCCATCATAATTATCAACCACAACATCTTTAACCGATAACTTAATATCAACCTTTTCTTTAGTATGGACGGCCGTGGCTTCACCAATCTTATCAGAAGCTAATTCTACTTCTAGCCCGCCTTTTTCTAAGAGAGCTTTGGTTTCAAAACACTCTACTGGCTGGAAGTCCTCAAACGCAATAATTAAGAGAACTTTTTTAGGCATATTAATAAAATTAATTCTCTTTGAGTTTACCAAAAATAGGATAAAAAATAAACCCCTACTCGGAAATGAGTAGGGGTGGTTAAAAAAGTTACTTCCGGAGCCTGGTCTTAGGCTTGCTCTTAGACAAGACAGCCTTAGACTTCACAGGCCTCTTACGAGAAGATTTGGCCAAAGTGCGCCAATGTTTACGACCGATTTCTGCCAAGAAATTTACCGGCAGAACCTTTTCAGAAAAATCACCGCGCATGGGCATCACCAGGAGGTGAGCACCCTGAGTACGCGGCACACTGGAAGCGTAGAACTTTTCCGTTGGTGTAACCGTCTGCAGAGTTGCCAGCCGATAAGCCACGGAGAAAGTATTATCGCCCGTCCTAAAACAATCCAACCAGTTGTCATGAGTGTGACCAGCCAAAGCCACATCAGCATGAACATTCTTGCCAGCGCCAATCAAACCTTCATGGCCAGTCCCCTTGGGATCATGCTGGATCAAAAGATTGATTGGGCCAAAGAGCGGCTTACCCTTGATATCCAGACCATATTCCGGCAACTGCAGAATGCGCGCCAGACTATAGCCACCAAGAGCTACACGAGGGTTCTTGGGAATTTCAGGTTTGACTACTTCCAATGCCTCGATACCGAGCGCCCGCAAGCGCTGGAGGAAAAAATCACTCTCACGCAAACCAAGGCGCTGGAGAATATCATCCACATGGTTACCGGCTACTGAAGCATGAACAAAACGCAACTTGGAATGGGCCAAGGACAGTTGCAAGAAGTCCATCCAATAGTCGGCCACTCGTTCCAGAACCGCCTGCATGCTTTCCACTCCGCCCTGCATAGCGTCCCCAGCCAATTTGATAGACAAAGCCATCAGTTGGTCTGGGTTAGTCGGATCAAAATCCTTAAGCAAGCGGATGTATTCCGTCAAAAGCTGCCGGGGATCTTTCTTCCAACCATAGCGGTGCTTCCACTTGTCAGAGTTGGCCTCGCCAACATCTCCACCATCAATGTAACCAGCAGCCAAAGCCGGCCGGCCACGGAAAAGTACAGGGACCTTCAGCAGTGCGCGATAGAATTGGAGGAAACCATCCCGTACCATGATGTTTTCTTCTGGGCGGAGAAATAGTACTTTTTTGGTTGGTTAAGTACAGAGCCATCAACAAAGTTTTGGTACTGAATCCACTCTGTGCCCACCAAGCTATTTTCCTTGGTGATAGTGGTTAGACCAGAAACACTGTCATTCTTGTAACGCTGGAAAGCAGCATAACCGCGAGAACCAATGGGTTTCCCAGCCGCCATCCTGATAGGCTCCCCACCATCCATGAATTGAGAGATCTTGGATTGATCCTCAAAAGGCAGGGCCAGGACCAGTGTCACATGACCATCATCCACCTTGGGATCATAGTGGCCGGCGTTTTGAAAATTGGTTTCCTCAACACCAGTAATGAGTTTCTGGTATTGCTTATAACCAAGGCCTGAGTGCCCACTTTCCAACACCACTTCAGCCTTAGGTTTCTTGCCATGCAGACTCTTCAAGAGTTGTCCTGCCCTGGCTCTGGCCGGCGTCCAAGTGGCGTAACGGGAGTGAGCAAAATCAATGGTGAGATCGCCGAAAACCAAAATACTAGGGCGCTTCACCAAGACAACACCA
>JAPLWR010000104.1:0-792 GCA_026396495.1 Candidatus Magasanikiibacteriota bacterium
CATCATTATTGACTACATAAATTACTTCAAACAAACCATGTGTTATATCCTTTTGTTTCTTAAGAGACTCGATCTGTCTCATTACCCGTTCAGGATCTTCATTAAAAGCTGGCACAACAATACTAATCTCACAATTAGGATCCATCGGTGCTTCTATCCTGGTTTCTCCATCAAGGGCTTGCTTCCAATATTCTTCCGCCCGCGACACATCTGGTCCTAGGTCTTCAATACTCTCTACTAATTCTTTTTCTTGACTTAATAAACTATCAAATTTAGCAAGATATGCTTGAACATCAGATTGAACATCTTCCTCAAACTTCTTACGCGCTAGCCTCAAACTCTCTTCACTAAGTTTCACCCCTAGTCCAGTTTCAATTTCTTTAATATTTGTTAAAAATTTATCTTCTTTTTTTCTTTGTGTAGAAACAGTATCTTCAGGAGAACGGGGTTCCCATCCAAGGGATTTGAGTTTCGCCCTCACCGCTACTAGCTGTTTTTGGTATTTTTTAGTCAAAAAAACAACATCTTTTACCGGCTCTGTGTCAGTTTTTTCAGTTACAATTTGCGTTTCTACCAAAAGACCCCCAAGTTTATCTCGATTTTTTTTTACTCCTTTATTGCTTGGATCCCTGTGTTCTTCACCGGGTTTACTTAATTTATCAGGCATAATATTAACTTCTTATAAAAATATAATACTTTAAAAAAGATGTTTTGTCAATCTTAATTACACTCTCTCATTACGATAATTACCAAAAGTTAGAACTAAATATCTTTTCTAAAATAAAATAAAAA
>JAPLWR010000104.1:855-3977 GCA_026396495.1 Candidatus Magasanikiibacteriota bacterium
ATAAAAACACCTCTTAAAAAGAGATGTTTTTATTCAGGGGGTGAAGGAATCGAACCCTCGCAAATGGTTTTGGAGACCATTGTACTACCATTATACGAACCCCCCATACCAATTGAGACAGAATCTCTTCTGTCTCAATGATTTATTTAGTTTCCTTGTGCATGACATGCTTCTTGCAAAAACGACAATGCTTGTTCATTTCCAAACGATTCTTCAAAATCTTTTTATTTTTGTGACTTTGGTAAGTAACACGTTTGCAGTTGTTTCATTCCAACTTAATAAGATTATCTTGTGGCATAATTTCATTTTTTAGTTATTAATTTATATAAAATGGAGCCGACTCAGGGATTCGGACCCTGGACCTACGGTTTACAAAACCGTTGCTCTACCAACTGAGCTAAGTCGGCAAATGGGCAGGGTAGGATTCGAACCTACGTAGCCGTAAGGCGACAGATTTACAGTCTGTTGCGATTGACCGCTCCGCCACCTGCCCTTCTGGAGCCGACGCGCGGATTTGAACCGCGGACCTACTCCTTACCATGGAGTTGCTCTACCAACTGAGCTACGTCGGCAAAAATAAAATACAAAGATCAAAGATCTCCCAAATTAACTAATTTCTTCTATTCTTTCAAAAAACTCCTCCAGCTTCTGATTTTCTGGATTCACCCCTTTAAGACGAGCCAGAGCTTCCTTAGCCATATCTGGGTCTCTACATATTATACTGATTTCTACCAATTGGTCAAGGTATTTAGGGTTACCCGGTTCAATATCCACTGCTTTAGCATAATTTCTAAGGGCCAAAGCTGGTTTATTAAGCTTAATATACATCCTCCCTAAGTCATAATAACGAATAGCTAAATCAGGATTTAAAGCTACAGATTTTTCAAAATAGTCAGCTGCTTTTCCCCAATTGCCCTGTTTTTCTTCAATCATCCCCAACCGATTATAAGCCCTGTCATCATTAGGTGATAATTTTAATAAAAATTTAAAAGTCTCCTCAGCTTCACGATATTTTTCCATGTCCAAATACACCTTTCCCAAACCACGATAAGCCTCGGCATTACGAGCGTCTTTTTTTAAAACTTCAATATATTTTCTTTCAGCAAAACTTAAATCCCCCCTCCCCAGAGCGTCGTCCGCCTTTTGCAAAACAGTCTGCACAGTTTCTATTTCTTCCACCGAAACTTCTGTGGCAGGAATATTTTTTGCCTCTTCCGTTAAAATCTTTTTATATTTCTGCTGAGCTTGTCCAACTTTTTTTCTAAAAGTTTCTTGAACCTTCAACTAAGATTTATTAAAAACTGATAGAAACTTTAAAAACTCCTTAGTATTTTTACCAACACGTTCCAAAGACCTTTGGAACCGCTGTTTTTTTAAGTCTTCTTTAATTTTAGCCTGCTTTACCTCAGTAATTTTTTCCACCTCTAAAACAGATAATTGCGGAAACTTTCTAACCACAATCAAACCAATGCCAGTTAGACTAAGAACTATAATGAATAAAGGAATGATGTAAAAAATCATAATTAAATAGAATTGGCCAGAAGTTTACCCAACACTTCAACTTTAGTGCTGGCACCACCCACCAAAACTCCATCAATGGAGTTTTGTTTTAAAAATTCCGCCACATTTTTATCATCTACACTACCGCCGTATAATACAGCCACCTCAGCCACGCCTGTAATTTTAGTAAATTCTTCTTTGATCATAGACTGAACTTCTTCTGCGTCATTAGGTTTACAAAAATCTCCAGTACCAATGGCCCATACTGGCTCATAGGCTATAATTATTCTAGAATCTTTCAAAATAACATTGACTAAATCTTTTTGTAATTGCTCACGCACTCTTTCTAGAGTGTGCCCGGCATCTTTTTCTTCCTTAGTTTCGCCCACACATAAAATTGGTGTGAGACCAACTTCTAAAACAGCTAATAATTTTTTATTAATAATTTCATCACTTTCACTAAAATATTTACGACGCTCACTGTGCCCCACTAAAACATACTGGCAACCTTCGTCTTTTAAATCCCAAGCTGAAACTTCTCCAGTATAAGCACCATGTTCTACCCAAAAACAATTTTGAGCACCCAAACCAATATTTTTATTATTTATTAAACTAGCTACTTCTGTTAAATGCACAAAGGATGGGCAAAGTGCCACTTCTAAATTTGTTTTGTCAGCTTGCCCGACAACTTCAACTAAAGAAACTAGTTGTTCTTTTTTTACCACCATCTTCCAATTAGCTACAATTATCTTTTGCATATGCATGATATTATATCAAAAAAAATTTGCTTAGGCTATTTTAATTTTAATAATTTTAAAACCTCAGACTCGCTCTTATAAGGACCGATTACTGCCAAACACATTTTCTTCATTTTAATAACTTCCTGAGCCACTTTTTTAATATCTTTAAGTGTTACCTGGCGATATCTTTTCATTTCTTCTTCTGGAGTTCTGGTTTTTTTCATGAGTAATGTTTGTTTGGCATACCACTCTGCTTGACCACTACTGTCTTCTAATCCCAAAACCATGCGTCCGGCTAAATTATCTTGAGCCATTTTTAATTCTTCTGGGGTCACGCCTGTATTTTTAATTTTTTCAAACTCTAAAATAATAACTTTTAAAGCTTCTTCTACCCTGCTTTTATCCAAGCCAGCCCTAACATACAAATTGCCAGTTTCCCCATACCTATTAATGCCCGAATGAACCATGTAAGCCAAACCTCTCTTTTCTCTGACTTCCACAAATAAACGTGAGCTCATAGTACCTCCCAAAATTACGTGCAAAAGATTAAGAGCTGGTATTCTTGAATCATCATTAGAAAAAGCAGGAAAACCCAATGTCACGTGTACTTGATCTGTTTTTTTATAAAAAGTTTTAACTTTAATACCTTTAGTCTTAGCAGCTACAAACTTCTTAAATGACTGTTTTTTAATAACCTTACCTTTTTTATTAAAATAATTTTTTACTTTTTTAATCATCGCCTCATCAATTTTTCCAGCTAAAGCCAAAACCATATTCTGCGGTTCATAAAAATCATGGTAGTACCTGAGCATCTTAGCTTGAGTAATGTTCTTAACTGTTTTTACTACTCCGCCAATATCTCTACCTAGTGGATGATTGGGG
>JAPLWR010000104.1:4059-9947 GCA_026396495.1 Candidatus Magasanikiibacteriota bacterium
TTCTAATTCTTCCGCGTCAAATTTAGAATTCCATAACATGTCGGAAAGCAAATCCATAGCCAAATCAGCATGCTCCTGACTAACTTTTATATAATAACCAGTATAATCACGACTGGTATAAGCATTATATTCCGCGCCAACCTTATCTAATTCTTTAGAAATATCTAAAGTAGTTGGACGTGACAAAGTACCCTTAAACATCATGTGTTCTATAAAATGAGATAAACCATTTATTTCTTTGGCTTCATATCTAGAACCCACAGGAAAAAGAGCCAGAATAGTTACTGCCTCTGTCCCTTTTACTGGCACAGTTAAAAGTGTCAGACCATTAGATAATTTAGACTTATGATACATAAAATATAAAATTATTTACCAACTACCACTTGATCCTCCACCACCAGAACCACCGCCGCCAAATCCCCCAAACCCACCACCGCCAGAACCACCGCCGCCGCCAAATCCGCCCCAAAACATTCCACCGCCAGGACCTCCTTTGGGTGGTCCTTTTTTAGACATCACATAATCCATCAATAAACCAAATAAACCAAAAGCAAGACCCCACCACAACATGCTTAAAGCAAAACCTACAACAAATAAACTTATGACCAGACCAAAACCTACACCCAATAATCCTCCTGGCCACCATCTTTTTGATTGACTTAATTTATAAGTCAAAATTCTAATAAAGAAAAAAACTGCAATAAAAATAAAATAAGCTAACTCACCAAAAACTTTACCAAGAGCTTTACTGGTACCAGTTTCATTAGAACTAGCGGCAACTAGAGAACTAACATCTTCACCTTTCACAGCCGCCATAATTGCACTTGTTCCATCTACTATTCCTTTAGTATAGTCACCGGCTTGAAACTCTGGTTTAATAATTTGATTAATAATCTGATAAGCAGTGGCATCAGGTAAAGCTCCTTCTAATCCGTAACCAACCTCTATACGCATTTTTCTATCATCTAGTGCCACTAAAAGCAAAACGCCGTTGTCTGCCCCTTTTTTACCAATCTTCCAATCTTCAAACAATTTAACAGCAAAATTTTCTATGGTGTCATCTTGTAGACTCTTAATTGTCACAACCGCGATTTCATGTTTGGTATCTATCTCAAATTTTTGCAAATCACTTTCTAATTTGGTCTTTGCCCCACTATCTATAACGCCAGCAAAATCATTAACAAAACCCGTGGGCTGACCCGGGTTATAATAAGCAAAAACTAATTGTGGAAAAAATAAAAATGATAAAACCAATGCTGTAATTTTTTTCATAATGCCTTTTTAGAAATATAGTAATTAGCAAGCTAATCCCTTGATTAACTTGCTATCTTACTGTATCCCTAAATAATTATTTAACTTCCAAATTCACCTTGGGAGCAGTAGCGGCCTCTTCTGCGGCTTGAAACATGGTGCGAGTAGAAAAACCAAACCAACCAGCCAAGATATTACGAGGAAACACTTTAACAGAAACATTGTAATTTTTAACTGTCTCATTATAACGACTACGCTCCACACTAATTCTATTTTCAGTTCCTTCTAATTGAGCCATTAAAGTTTGAGTAGCTTCAGCGGATTTTAATTGTGGATAATTTTCCATCACCACCAAAAGTCTAGCTAAGGCACCTTCCATTTGATTAGCCGCACCAACTTTGTCTTCAGAAGTTTGGGCACCAGCATATCTAGTTCTGGCCTCGGCTAAATCACCAAACACTTTTTGTTCTTGTTTCATCACTCCCTTAACTGATTCCACTAAATTAGGAACTAAATCAAAACGTCTTTGATATTGGGCTTCCACTTGAGCCCAAGCCGCATCCACACCTTCACGGCCTTTAACTAAACCATTATAAGTACCCACTAGATAGCCGACAATAATGACGACCACTAGGACTACTACTCCTAAAACAATTTTTGATTGTTTTGTCATAAATTTAATTGATTAATTAGTAAATTAATTTTTTTTGAAAAAAATTTCTCAGTTCTTTTACCTCTACTCTTTCTTGTTCCATAGTGTCTCTGTCACGCACCGTCACTTTACCATCATTAGGGGTATCAAAATCCACGGTTATGCAATATGGAGTACCAATTTCATCTTGGCGGCGATAACGCTTGCCCACAGACCCTGTTTCATCATATTGGACATTCCAAAAAGGACACAAATCTTTGGCAATATCCTCCGCAATGCCTAATAATGGTTCTTTTTTAGACAAAGGAAAAATGGCGATTTTGACTGGTGCCAGATCATAAGGTAAACGCAAAACCATTTCTTCTTCTTTATTAGATTCCGTAGTAGTAGAACGCCCACCTTTTACTTCTTCAAATGCTTCTGATAAAACGGCCAAAATTGTTCTTTGTAAACCAAAAGATGGTTCAATCACATGTGGTAAAGTTTTTTCATTAGTCTCAGGATCTAAATAAGTTAAATCTTCACCACTAAATTTTTGATGACGCCCTAAATCATAATCAGTCCTATAAGCTAAGCCATACAATTCTTTTTGACCAAAAGGATAATTATATTCTATGTCAATGGTACGTTTGGAATAAAAGGCACGTTCTTCATCGGCAATTTCATGATAAACTAAATTAGCTTCTTTTAAACCTAAGTAGGCACACCATTTTTTCATCAAGTTTAATAATTCTTCAAAATGTTTTTCCCAATTATCTGGTTTAATAAAATATTCAATTTCCATTTGTTCAAATTCACGAACGCGAAAAATATAATTTTCCACCGTAATTTCATTACGGAAAGCTTTACCAATTTGGCCAATACCAAAAGGTAATTTTTTACGCATGGTTTGTTGAACATTTTTATAATTTACAAAAATACCACCAGCTGTTTCTGGACGAAGATAGGCCTCGGAAGTTGACCCCTCCATAGAACCCACCTGTGTCTTAAACATCAAATTAAATTGTCTAGATTCTGTTAACTCTCCTCCGCATTCTGGACACTTTAAACCTTTAGTATCTAAAGGCTGGTCTTTGTCATAACCCGGTTTTAAACCAGCTGACTCTAATAAATGATCAGCTCTAAAACGTTGATGACATTTTTTGCAATCCACTAAAGGATCAGAAAAATTCTGCACATGACCCGATGCCTCCCAAATTTTAGGGCTCATTAAAATTGAAGAGTCCAACCCCACCATATCATCTCTTTCTCTAACAAACATACGCCACCAAGCTTTTTTAATATTGTTAGATAATTCCACGCCCAAAGGACCAAAATCATAAATTGCCGAATAACCGCCATAAATTTCCGAAGAAGGAAAGATAAAACCGCGGCGTTTACACAAAGAAATTAATTTATCCATTTTTGATAGTTCAGCCATAAAATATTTCAAATTAAATCGTCATTATATCTTTTTGTTTTTCTTCAGCCATCTCTCTTAAAGAATCATTTTGTTCTTTCATTATTTTTTCTAACTTTTCTTGAAAAGCAAAGCGTTGATCTTCATTCATTGTTTTATTTTTTTCCTCATCAGCAATTTCATCTCTAATTGCATCACGTAATTGACGCAAAGAAATTCTAGAAGACTCTAATCTTTGGTTGGCAACTTTAATTAAATCTAATCTAAATTCTTCTGTCATGGGTGGCATAATTAATCTTATGGCTTTACCATCATTAACAGGATTTAAACCAATATTAGAAGCAATGATGGCTTTTTCAATTTCTTTAAGCATACCCTTATCCCAAGGCTCAATCGTAATAGTCTTAGGATCTGGCACAGTAATTGAAGCTACTCCTTTTAAACTCATCTTATTACCATAAGCCTCTACCACTACTCCATCTAAAATAGCCGAGTTGGCCCGCCCAGTACGCAAATGACTCAACTCTTCTTTTAAGTGATCCGATATTTTTTTAAAGTCCGGAGTAAACTTTTCTAAATTAAACATAATTTTATTTCTTAATAGGTTGACCAAAACCTAAATACATAATTTTAGGATCATTGGAGTCAATTAATAAAAATGAAGGAGGTCTGACGCTAGGAAGTTTTTGATTCCCCCACTCTAAGCCACCATCCACAGATTTATAAAAAGTGGTAGGAGTAGCATAAAAAATTTCTTTAACATTCTTAGGATTTACCGCCACTACTCTAATATCCGCGCCATTAGGTGGAGTCAATAAATCTATTGCCTCCCAAGTTACTCCAGCATCTTCAGTTTTAATCAAACCGTATTGTGAAGCCAAAAGAAAACTCTCGGCTTTAGGATCCACTAAAACCAAATCGTGATAAATATAAGCGCCACCATATTTTTTCAAACCTTCATTCATTTCTGTCCAATTTTCTCCAGCGTCATTACTGCGATATAAGCCTTTTTCCTGTGTAGCTACGTAAATAATCTTAGAATTAGTGGGGTTAATAATAACTTTAGCTAAGGGATTCTCAAAACGTTTGGTTACAACCCAATTTTTTCCTCCATCTGTGCTTTTTAAAAAATCTCCCACACTATTGCCTGCATATAACACCAAACTAGAATTTGGGTCAATAACCACATTAGTCAACCTAACTTCTGGTCTTCCTTCTTGATAAACCGCTAAGAAACTACGACTACAATCTTCTGATTTAAAAATTAAATTACCTAAAGCCACAAAAATTAAACACTTATTTTTTGAATCAACAGTTACGCTGCTAACAGTTCCAGCTTTTATTTGTTCTGGTCTTTGCCAGGCCATGCCACCAGCATAACTAAATAATAAACCAGTATTAATACCAGTAGCGTAAAGAGCGTTATGATCAGCAGGGTCAAAAATTAAGCCGGTCATGACATCTTTAGAAAAATCTTTTCTTTCTCCACCAATGGCAAAAATTTGTGTACGCTGGGCCCAAGTCAAGCCACCGTCAACACTTTTAAAAACTCCGCCGTCAATAGCAGCTGGCGCACTACCACCAACGGTAATACACCCCGCTCCGCCCAAAACCAAAACTGTGGCACTTAACAAGAAAAAAAATAAAAACTTGCGCATATTAATAATATGAAAGAATTAAATTTTCTAAAATTAAACGTGGATGAATATTTTGCCTCAGCATTATAATTGACTGTTCAATCGCTAAAATAATTTCTCTGATTTTTTCTAAACTGTATTTTACAGACCTAGTTTTGATTTGTTCTAAATAACTAATATTTTTTATTAAACTTTCCGCACCCCCCACTTTTAATAATAATGAATCGCGCCAAAATCCCAACCAAATTTCTAAAACAGAAATTAAATTGTCCCTGGCACCAATATGGTCTTCTTTATCTTTAAAAACCGGCTCCACTTTTTGCCAACGTTCTTTTAAAGAACCGTTTAAAGTTCCTAGAAATCTTTCTGCCTCAGTTTTATAAAAATTATAAAAAGCACTATCCTCAAACATCTCACTAGCTCTTTCCGGTTGATTGGACGATAATTTAGAAATTTCCTCAGCTAATTGGGGCTTGGCTCCCTTACTAATTAAATCATTATAAATTTTCTTGGTAGCCACAGAAAAAAATCTAATGATCTGACAGCGGGACTTAATGGTGGCTAAAATTTTATTCTCATCAGCTGCAATTAGAATTAACAGAGCCTGTCTAGATTTTGGCTCCTCTAAGGTTTTCAATAAAGCATTAGCAGCTGACTTACTTAAAAATTCTGCTTCATTAATTATCACTACCTGCTTACCTTCTATAAAACTACTATGATTTAAATAATCACTTACCTTATGAATGGCCTCAATAGAAATCTCTTTATGGGTTTTTCCAGTTTTGGCGTCAACTTCCCTTTTAACCAATAAAACCCCAGCCTCAGTTATCTTATCCCACTTAATTTCTTTATGAAAAATAGAACTTAAAATTTCAATCGCCGCTTCATGTTTACCAGTACCTTCTGGACCCACAAACAAATAAGCATGAGCCAAGTTATTTTTAGCTAT
>JAPLWR010000104.1:9967-16330 GCA_026396495.1 Candidatus Magasanikiibacteriota bacterium
AAGTTATTTTTAGCTATGCATGAGCGCAAAAAAGACATCTGATTTTCATGACCTATAACCATAAATCTGTTCTTCAAAGTATATCACTTTTTCATCCCTGCGGCAACCTCAAAAATAGCCTGAGCGGTTTTCTGCCAAGTAAACTCTTTTGACCTTAAAAAACCGCGTTTAATTAATTTTTGCCTCAAATCTTCTTTTTCTAAAAGATGCTCCATGGCTAAAGAAATTTCCTGAGGTTTAAAAGGATTTACCAAAATGGCGGCGCCACTAGCCACTTCTGGCATGGAAGCCAAGTTGGAGGTAATAACTGGTGTGCATACGGCAAAAGCTTCTAAGATAGGTATTCCAAAACCTTCATAAAAACTAGGCAATAATAATCCTTGAGCCCCAGCCATCAACGCCGGCACATCTTTTTGAGCCACCCAGCCTGGCAGAATAATATCCTTAGCAAAAGGTGAGGCAGTTATCTCTTTCTCAACATTGGCAAAACCCCACCCTGGCTTACCCAAAAGAACCAATTGCAAAGGCAATGTGATCTGTTTTTTTAAAATATTAAAAGCACGAATGATGCCAATGGTATTCTTTTTTTCTTCTAAACGACCGATACTAAAAAAGTACGGGCGAGACAGACCATACTGTTGGGCAATTTCTGTTTTTTTCTGATCATCAATTGTTTTAAAAGAATATGATAATTCTTGCAAGACAAAATGAGAGGGCACTAAAACCACGCCCTTTTTTAAAGCCCACCAAGTAGAAAAGTAAGTGTAAAATCTTTCAAAAAAAGAATACCCGCCAGGAAAACGCACTCCTCCCAAATCATGGATAGTAATAATAGTTTTAGCAGGGCAAACCAAAGGCAAAACATGGGCAGGCACAAATAAAATAATATCTTCCAAAGGATTATTCTGTTTTAATTTATAGATTTCATAAGAAAGACGAATCTGAGTCCAAAGTCTTTTTGGCGGCCAAGTTAAAACCCGTTCTTCCCAATTACTAGGAATTTGCCCCAACTCCCCTTTTAATTTTTCTCTAGTGTAAAGTTTAACTTGCCAACTGTCAGGAATTATTTTTTTTAATTCTTGTATAACAAAATAAGCGTACCATTCTACGCCGGTTTTTTGTTCATTATTGGCCCTGGAAGCATCTATTAAAAATAACATAATTCAATTAGTGGTTCGCTACAAATCTTAACAAATTTAAAGAAACAAAGCAAAAAAAATAATCTAAGTTTTAGAATAGAAAAAGACCCCCTCTTCTAAGGGGGCCTATTTTTGATATTTTTATCTAGTAGCTAAAATTGATCTCTTGTAAGCATCCAAATTTTCCAAAGCAATCCCCGCCCCTTTAACCACACAAAGTACTGGATCATCAGCCACAAAAGCAGCTACGCCAATGGCTTTGGAAAAAAGCTGATCCATATTTCTAAGCTGAGAAGTCCCACCAGTTAAAACCATACCCTTATTCATCACATCTGCAGATAATTCCGGCGGCGTATCATAAAGAACTTCTTTCAAAGTAGCGATCAAACCGCTTAAATCATCTTGAATAGCTTCAGTCACATCATCTGATGTTAAAATTATTGTTTTAGGAAGTCCAGAAATCATATCCCTACCTTTTACTTCCATGGTCAGTTTTTTATCTAAAAAAGTAGCTGAACCAACTTCTATTTTTGCCTCCTCAGCGGTTCGTTCCCCAATAGCCAAATTATATTTACGTCTAGTAAACTCCTGAATTGATTTGTCTAATTTATTTCCACCAATTCTAACAGATCGGCTGCAAACAATACCACCCAAAGACAAAATAGCCATTTCCGCAGTTCCACCACCAATATCAATGATAAGATGACCCGAGGCGCTACCAATTGGGATATCAGCGCCAATAGCCGCCACAATAGGCTCTTTGATGATGTAAGCCGCCTTAGCACCAGCCGCAATTGTAGCATCGATAACCGCACGTCTTTCAGTAGAGGTAATTCCACCTGGCACGGCCACCATTACTTCTGGTCTAAACAAATGCACTCCACCCAAAGCTTTATTAATAAAATATTTTAACATCGCTTCAGTGGCTTTATAATCAGCAATCACTCCTTCTTTTAAAGGCCGACTAGCAACAATAGTATCTGGAGTGCGACCTAACATATCATAAGCTTCAATACCTACCGCAGGGCTCGTGAATAACGACTCCTCGTCCAGGTATATAAACCAAAATACTAGTTGTACCCAAATCAATGGCTAACTTCTTTAAAAACATACTTTATTTAAATAAAAAGTCCCTATCTAGTCTTAAATCTGTTTCCTGAAAAAATTTGCCTGACCCACCTGTCTTACCAAAATCTAGGTCAACTGTCAAAGTATGAGAAATGGTTCCTAATTGCTTTTGAACAAATAATGTGTACAAACCATTTTTTATCTGATCTTTGATTCTTTCTGGTAAAACATATTCCACTGTAATAGTTTTTTGAGTCTGGGGTTCTAGAGAAAAGAAACCGCCAAAAAAAGTTTTGTTTAATTCTGTTCCCACATCTGCCGCAACTGATTTTTTATTTTCATTTATAAAATCGTCGGCTTTTAATAATTTAGATCCTTCTGGAACATAAACTTTAATATAGGTTCTATACCTAGTGGTGCGCCAATCAAACTGACCTTGATGATTGTAGTTAATAGTAACCTTACCTATAAAATTGTCCCCCTCTGGTCTTAGAGTATAGGTTATTTTTCTTTTTACTACTGGGTCAGTTTTTAGACTAGCTAAATTACTATCAGTGACTAACAAATAATCACTATTAGTTTGCTTTACGTCCCCAGCCCAGCCATTGCGCACTAACAGACTCTGCAAATCGCTATCATTACTAAAAATCATTATTTGTTTTTCTTGTAGTAAAGCTATAAAACCACCCCAAATCTCTCCCCATTTCCAAGGTGGCAAAGAAACTATTTTATTCAGCAAGGCCCTACTTAAATCACCAATTATACTTTTTCTAGCCTCAACTTCTTGACCGGTTTTTTTGTAACCATACTCCACGTGATATTCTAATTCTTCTGTAAAAGTTTTGGATTCGAAAGTTTTACCAGCCACAGTTAGGGGCCCAGTTATTTCCATCATTTTTTCTACCACAGTAGGAGTTAAACCAACAACCCCGTCAATCTTGCTGCCTTCGGTTCCACCTTCAAACCGATAAAACCACAAAGAATTTTTAGCTGAGGTAGGAAAATCTGGTGACCAATTAGAATCTCTAAAAAACCAATACTCCTGATTCATGTAAGTAGCAATTGGATAAGGTGGTTTAATTTTAAAATCCACTGGAGCTTGCCAATCTAAATTTTCAGAGCCGTTAGTTTCCACTATTTCTACCTTGCCCTTATTAACTTTAACCACAGCATAACTACCAATAAATCCTCCACCCGGCCTAATTTCTGTATTGTTTAAAAATAACACCAAATATGTTTTGGGACGGTCATAGCCTAAAAAATTAGGAGACAAAGCCACCGCATCTTTAACTGTTTTTAAACTCTGCAAAGCCGATAAATTTGCTTTGATTTCACCTTGACGTTGATTATTTTTATTTTGAAAAAAACCAAAAAACCACACACTCCCAGCCAATAGCACAATCAACAAAAAAACAAGCAAATATAAGAACCTTGTTTTAGGAGATCCTCCGCCAAAAGGACGAATGAGAGGAGATTTTTCTAACATAAAAAAAATTATTTTTTCTTAGCAACGTAAAAACCTAAATATTTTCCTAACATTAATCTGGTTTGGGCATCAATAGCTGGAATAGAACCAAATAAAATTAAAGTAACCGGCAATAAAATCCATTGAAAAAACATAATTACATAGCCCCAGGGTTTTGTCTTGGAAGGAGGCCGAGGCAGTAAAAATAAACTAAAGATAGCTGAAAAGAAAATACCAGCCATGGATAAATTCATCAAATTTTCTAAAGTAAAAGGGGTATTTTGATAAATAGCCATAGAACGTACCGTATCTGGAGCTAGATATAAAGGTAGGCGGCCAAGAATAAAAATTAAAATGGGAACGCTGGCCCAAGTGTACATCCCCTCGGCCAAATTAAAAAGATATTTAATCTTTTTACTCCAAGGTATATGCTTGTGCCTTTTAAAATGCCAAACCATAAAAGGAAAATGTTCCACACCCCAAGCCCAGCGTCTTTGCTGTTTATATAGATTTTTTAAAGAATCCCAAAAATTCTCGCCTTTAGCTGTATACATAGAAACGGGCATATACATTGGTTCTACCCGATACTCACCACTATAACGCAAGAAGCATTGTAAAAAAATTCTAGAATCTTCTGTCACAATATTTTTTTGCCAAAATCCCACATCCACTAAAGCTCTAAAAGACATGCTGTGAGAAGAGAAGGTAAATAACCTATCTGGTCTTTCCAATTCTGTCATAATCCAAAAGGTAGTACCAAAGGCAGTAATTCTAAGCAAAGGGTCAGACTCCCAAATATTATTATTATACAAAGCCACTGGCTGATAAGATGCTCTTAAGGGGTCTTTAACCGTGGAATACAAATAAGATAAATAAGCAAAATAATTAGAATGAACACGAGTATCAATATCAAAACTAGAAACAACGACATCGTCATACGGTATCTGCCACCCATCAATCATTTGTTGAACCAAATGTCCGGCATAGTTTAGATTAGAACCCTTACCAGGAATTTCGCCTGCTAAATCTTGAGGATGTAACGTAACAACAAAATGTTTAAAAAAACCAGCATACTTTTGCTGAATGATGGATGAATTCTTTTCAAATCTCTCCTGATCTCTGGCTTCACCACATAAAACTATAATAAATTTATCTAAAGGATAATTGATTTTAGTTAAACTTTCTAAAGTTGCATCAATTACTTCTAAAGATTCCTTATAAGTAGGCAGAAAAATTAAATGATTCAGACGTTGCCAATTTGGCACCTCTTCTTGCAATTTAGCAAACCACTCTACTTTAACTGTTTTTTTAAGTCTAAAACCTGAAATAAAAAGATAAAAAATAAAATAACTAACTCTAAAAAACCAAAATAAATAAAAAACAATAATAAAATAAATAAGCCAGAGGGGTTTAACAAAAGACAAAACAATGGCCACAGTGAAACTAGTCCAAATCATGGCACCGGGTAAAATTTCTAAAGCTCGATACTTGAAATAATCGGACATAAGTTACCTTTTATTTTTGGGATAAGTAATATTGGGCTCAGAAGAAAATTTTCTCACATCAAATCCAAAAATATTAGTTTTTTTAATTAGATGGATAGTATTTAAGATAGCGGCGGCTTGGCGCACACCAGAAAAACTACCTTGTCCTTCTAAAAGAACCAGGTTATTAATTTTTTCTAAACCCAAACTGTTCTGTTTAATAAATCTATCCAATGATGATAAAACATCCGGATGCGGTCCTTTAAATTTTTTACGAGCCACAACAATCTCATCAGCTAACAAAGAAAGGACTAAAAAGTTAGATTGCGTAACGTCTATTAAAATGGCGCGACGCATATTAAAAATGTTTACTTACTTTAATGTGGTCTAACAAAATTAAATTCTTTTTACTAAACAGATCTGTTAAAAATTTATCGGCCACATCACGTCGATAAAGAAATTCCTTGGTTTTCATTAAAGTGTAGCGTATTTCCTCACCGATTTCTTTTTCAAATTGTTTAATAACTTTTTCTATATCTTTAGGCAAAATAGATCCTACTAATAAAATATCAATTGGCGTTTCTTTATCACCCACAAAACGACCGCTTAATAACAAAAATTCCACCCCATTAAAATCTTTAAGAGAAGTTACAAAAACCTGTTCCTTGGAAAATCTATCCTTCATCAAAAGTGAATCTAATTCTTTTAACAAAGCTCCTTTAGAATTAAGGCGAAAAAACTTTTTCTTATCTGCCCCGGCGCCCTTTCCTTTTTCCACAGCTCCCCCCTCACTAGTTTCAATAATTTCCGCTAAGATTAAATGATCTATTTCCCGCCTCACAGCATTAATAGGTACATTCAAAGCCCGAGAAATTTCTCGGACAAAAAAAATCTTGTCTGGAGAGCTTAAAAATAGCTTTAATAATTTTAATCTGGTTTTTGAACCAAAAAGGTGTTCAAGCATGTTTTTGAATTTAAGGGCATTTTCTTGTGCCTTGAATTTAAATTTAGTATAATACAAAAAGATTGGAACATCAAGCCGATACTTTTTATGAATTAAACTCGGTCTTTATGATTGACAGACCGGAACTTAACACCTTCTTAGTCCAACCGCCTAATAAAGATAGGTCCCAAATTATTATTTTCTTGGGGCCGGCTATTCATGGTGGGCTAAATAAAGAAAGAATCTTCATCTTAGCAGAAGTAT
>JAPLWR010000104.1:16394-17764 GCA_026396495.1 Candidatus Magasanikiibacteriota bacterium
TATTAATAAACTGGCCAAAAAATATCAAGAGCAAGAAAAAGAAAATCCGCTTATTGCTTTTGAAAATTCCTTAGAATGGGCCAACCGCGAATTACGAGAAAATTTTGAAACCAAAGAACTAGGGCAAATAAGTATAATTTTTGGTTCACTACGCGATGAACATTTGCAATTTTCGGCTGGTGGTAATATCCACTCTTTTATTTTTTATCGAGAAAATGGAGAATATCAAAGTAACGATCTGATTAAAAATTACGCCTCAGAAAATAATGATCCAAACATCTTCTTTGCTAATTTAATCTCTGGAGTTATCCACCAAAATAATTTTACCCTTTTTGCCACGCCCACGGTTCTTAATTATTTAACTTTGGATCGAGTACAAAAAATAATCACTAGTAATAAAACTGATGAAATTTGCTCTCGTTTAGAAAACTTACTTAGTGAGATAGAAAATAAGGTGGCTTTTGGTGGTATACTCCTTTCCTGGCCAGAATCTAAAGAATCCACCCCCCTCACCTCTTCTTTTAAATTAACCCCCAATGAATCCATCAATCGACTTTTAAAAAAACAAAGAGAAACAGACCAGATAATGTCCCCGGCGGTTTTTCAAAGCATTAAAAAATATCTCCAAAACAGAAAAAATAAAAAAACTTCTTCTACTCAACAAGAGGATATTCAGACCTTAAAAAAAATAACTAAAATTTATACCCGGCTCACTGGTTGGCAAGGTAGGATTTCTAATGCCTGGCAAAAAATTCTAATTGCATTAGGACAGATAATTTACAAAACATTTTTATTTATTAAAACTATTCTAGCTAAAATAATTAGGATAGATTTCAAATCTCCAAGCAAATTTTTATCAGGTTTAAAAACAATCGGTTACGAATCTTTACTTTTTATTGCCCGTCCCATAACCAAAATAAAAAATAAATTTTTGTCTCTTAGTCTTAAAAAACGCCTTCTGTACATCTTAACCTTCCTCGCTTGTCTTGCTCTTGCGATTAGCTTATCTTTGGCTTTTTTAAATCAAAAAGAAAACAGTGATTCTACTAATTACAATCAATTAGTCAATCTAATAAAAACCAAAATTACTGAAGCTGAATCTAGTTTGATTTACAAAAATGAAGATGCGGCCAAACAGCTAACCAAGGAAGTCAAAGATCTTCTTACTACCCTACCCACAGATACAACCGACAGAAAAAAGACAAAAGATGACCTCACTGCCGCCCTACAACCTTTAGCTTACAAATTACAAAAAATTCAAACAGTAGATTCTAATTTAGAATTAGATTTAAAACAACTACACTTAGATCAAGAACCCACCTCTTTTATTAAAACCTCATCAAATTTTATCTTCTTTGTTCCTAATCTAG
>JAPLWR010000032.1:0-6875 GCA_026396495.1 Candidatus Magasanikiibacteriota bacterium
GATATCAAATTTTTTGTTTGGACAGTTAACACCCCTGAAGATGTTAAACGTGCTAAAGAATTGGGAGTTGATGGTATTATTACCGATTTTCCAGAACTGATTTAATTGGTTTTTTGTCTGTTTTTTTGCTATAATATACCTAGCTTTAATTAACTTAAAATCCTATGATGTACAATTATAATTGGAGTGGGATGATGGGCGGTGCTTGGTGGGGCATGCTCATGGTTCCTTTACTTATCTGGTCTTTACTTTGGAAGGGTTGGGCTTTATGGCTCGCCGCCAGAAAAGGTCAAAAAATCTGGTTTGTTGCTTTATTAGTAATCAACACAATGGGAATTTTGGAAATCGTTTATATTTTTCTCTTTAGCGGAGAAAAGTTTGGTCAGAAGAAAATGGAAACTCCTAAAACTCCACCTACTCCTCCAGTTACTCCATAAAATAGAAATCAAAAACACCCTCGTAGGAGGGTGTTTTTATGTGATTAGAGGTTTACTTTTTCAAAGCGTCTTTTAATGTTTTTCCAGCTTTGAATTTTGGCACGACCACTGAAGGGATTTGAATTTTTTCAGTTGGTCTTTGTGGGTTAACACCAATGCGTCCAGCTCTTTTTCTAGCAGAAAAGGTTCCAAAACCGGCAATGGTAATTTCGCCTCCGGCTTTTAAAGTATTAATAGTTGTGTCTACAAAAGTCTCCACAAAACATTCAGCCTGTTTTTTAGTAACAGCACATTTTTCTGTTAATAAATTGATAAGCTCTGCTTTATTCATAGGTGTGTTTTTTAACCCCCATCATGGGTTTAATTTAAAAATTAAATTTTGATGGTTTTTTGAATTAGTTTGATTTTGGTTGCCTTGTTGGTCCGGTCATTAATTTCTACATACAGCGCGTTGACTACTGCTTCATCTAGTTCTGGCCAATCAAAGCTTTCTTTGTCTTCTTCTAAAAATCTTTTCAAGATAATATTTTTGTCTACGCCTAAGACTGTGTCTTTGGCTCCAGTCATACCCACATCAGTGATACATCCCAAACCTTTCTTTAAAATTTGAGCGTCAGCTGTAGGAATGTGGGTGTGAGTGCCAAAGAGGACACTGGCTCGGCCATCTAAGTGATAACCCATAGCTACTTGTTCAGAAGTGGCTTCGGTATGAAAATCCACAATCACTACCTGCGGTTTTTGATCTTGATATTTTTTAAGAATCTCATCTACGGTTTTAAAGGGGTTGGCAATCTCAATGCCTTTTTCATTTAATTTGTCACCCAAGAAAACTCGTCCTAATAAGTTTATCACAAGAACCCGTTTTTTAGCAACGGTTAGCATTTTTTCGCCCCGACCCATTGGCACAGACATATTGGCTGGACGAATAAGAGGGGAGTTTTCCAATTCAAAGATTTTGGCCGCATCAGGTTTGGCAAAAATATGATCGCCACCAGTAAACACTTGAACCCCAGCCTCTTCTAAAGTGGTTAGGGTTTTGGGTGTGACTCCAGTGCCGTGAGCTAAATTTTCTACATTGGCAATGATGAGATGAGGATGCAGCTGTTTTTTTAACTTGGGCAAGATTTTGGCTACAGCCTGACGCCCAGTTTTTCCCACTACATCGCCAAAGATTAAAACTTTGAACATGGTTTTTTATTTAGCGTATTCAATAATTCTCTTTTCTCTAATCACAGTAACTTTGATTTCACCAGGGTATTGTAATTCCGCCTCAATCTTTTTAGCTACTTCTCTAGCTAAAGCATAAGATTGGTTGTCATCCATTTCTTCTGGTTTCACAAACACACGGACTTCGCGACCAGCTTGAATAGCATAAACTTTTTCAATACCAGGAAAAACACTAGCCGTTTTTTCTAACTCTTCTAAACGATGAATGTATTGTTCATAGGTATCTTTTCTAGCACCAATACGGGAACCAGAAATAGCATCAGCGGCTTTAACAATACAAGTGATTAAAGTTTTTGGTTTATCTTCATGATGGCCTAAAGCAGCGTAAGCAATTTCTTCATCAAAATTAAATTTCTTTAAAATTTGATAACCAATTTCTGGATGACCACCTTGGGTTTCATGATCAATGGCTTTACCAATATCATGAAAGAAGCCAGCCTTTTTGGCTACAATTGGATCAGCACCTAATTCTTCGGCAATCATGGCAGAGAGATAAGCAACTTCTAAAGAGTGGTTCAAAATATTTTGACCGTAAGAAGTTCTGTATTTTAATCTACCAATAATTTGGACAAATTTTGGATCTAAGCCAGTAAAACCTAATTGATAAACAGCGGCTTCTCCAGTTTTTCTAATGTCTGTTGATAATTCAATTTTAGCTGATTCCACAAATTCTTCGATTCTGGCTGGTTGAATACGTCCATCAGAAATTAATTTGCGTAGAGCCAAAGCAGCTACTTGGCGACGGATAGGGGAGAAACCAGAAACAGTAATGGCGTTTGGTGTATCATCAATAATTAATTCGCAACCAGTTAATTTTTCTAAGGTTTTGATGTTACGACCTTCTTTACCAATAATGCGTCCTTTCATTTCATCGTTAGGTAAGTCCACTACAGTAGAAGTGGTTTCGGCAGATTGAGCAGCGGCGTAGCGTTGAATGGAATCCACAATAATTTCCCTGGCTTTTTGTTCAAAAGCTTCGGAAGATTCTTGTTCCAATTTCATAATACGGCCCATTAAATCATCTTTAATCTGGACTTCTACTTTTTTAAATAATTCATCTTTGGCCTCCTCACGAGTTAAGTTGGAAATTTTTTGCAACTTAACAATTTCTTCTTCTCTAAGAGCTTGGACCTCAGCTTGAATTTGAGTAATTTTTTCTACTTTTTCTTGAATTTTTTGTTGTTTGTCTTGTAACTCTAAAAGTTTTTGATCAAACAAAGTTTCACGTTTTTCCAATCTTTGTTGGATAACACGCAATTCTTTACGACGGTTTTCATCTTCCCGTTTGGATTCATCCATCATTTCCAAGGATTTTTCTTTGGCACGAAAAAGCATGTCTTGTTGTTTGACCTTGGTCTCGGCAATGATCTTCTCGGCTTTGGCTTCTATGGAGTCTGCTTGGTTTTTGGCGATTTGTTTGCGAACAAAATAACCAATAATAACACCAGCTAGCAAACCAAAAACGGCTAGGACTGTGGAAAATAAATTATACATAAAGTCTTTTAAAAATCGTCAAAGCGATTTTAAAAGAGAGAGATGAGAGTATACGCAAAACCACCACTTTGGAGGTAGTTTAGAGGAGAAACAATTTTGTTTGTTTTCCAAATATTGAAATTCATAGGGAGATACAACCGTTTCTAAAAGATCCTTTTCAGTAAATTTAAGCGTAACTTCACCGTCTGCTCTTAAAATCTAGACGATAAGGGCACATAGCCCCTGATTAATTAAGTTATCTGTAATTATGATAGCACAAAAGAGGATTTTTGGCAAGAGGGGGTGGAATTTACTATTGGACCGATGGATGGGGCAAGGTCTTGACAAAAACCAGAAAATGTGCTATACTATTTAGTTCTGTCTGAAATGGCTCAAGTTGAGCTAAAGAGGGCAGTAGTTCTTTAAAGAGATTGGCTGGGAACTTCTGTGTTTAGATGGCTAAAACTAGAAGCTCCCGGCCAAAAACGGCCAATTTGGAGGATCCGATGAAGCGTGGATTGATGGTCCTGTTCGCGATGGCGGCCGTCGTGGCCTCGCTGGGGTGTTCCCAGGTGGCGCCCGACGCCGGTCACGAGGCGGTCCTGATCGACAAGCCGATCTTCTTCGGTCGGGGCGGCGTCCAGGACAACCCGATCAAGACGGGCCGGCAGTGGATCTGGTACTCCACCGACAAGGTGTACGTGGACATGCGTCCGCTGCAGTTCAAGATCCACCTGGACGACTTCATGTCCAAGGACGGCGTGCCGCTGGACTTCGACGCCGTCGTCCGTCTGCGGGTCCTGAACTCGGTCAGCCTGATCAACGGGTTCGGGGACAAGTGGTACGAGAGCAACCTGGAGGCCGAGGCGGTCAACCGGATCCGGAATGCCGTGCGCAAGCATGGCATGAACGAGACGGCGATCAGCACGGAGGCGCTGGACGACATCGACAAGGAGGTCACGGAGGGCCTGGAAGCCTACATCAAGGCCTCGGGTCTGCCGGTGCTCCTGATCCAGTTCACGGCCGGCAAGGCCAATCCCCCGGACAGCGTCAAGAACCAGCGCATCGAGACGGCCAACCAGCAGCAGAGGGCCCTCACCGAGCAGGAGCGCAAGAAGGCCGAGGACCAGCGCTTGGAGGCCGAGAAGAGCCGCGCGGCCGCCGACAACGGCTACCGCAACGCCATGAGCATGGATCCGGCGCAGTTCATCCTGCTCGAGCAGATCAAGATGTTCCACGAGGTCTGCGTCAGGCATCCCGACGGCTCGGGCGGTGGCTGCACCTTCCTGATCGGCCAGACCGGTGCCTCGCCCGTCATCCCCGTCGGCAAGTGACGCCTGGTCACTCCTACCCCAGTTCCTTCAACCCGCAACGGGTTCGCTAAGCACAACTGCTAGCGTCAACGCCGGCAACTAGAGAAATGTCACCCTGACAAATCTCTGGTTGCCGGTCTTTTTTTTACCCACTTTTTATCCACTTTTTTAAAAGAGCTAGATGATGTAATATTGTATGGGTCTTAATTTATATTCAAAAATCCCTTAAAACTTATGCGTTCCATTCCTTTGGCCTTAACCTATGATGATGTCTTGGTTCGTCCTAAAAGAACTTCCATGCTGTCCCGTAGTGAAGCTGTTACCAAAACTCAACTTACTAAAAAAATTAGTTTGAATATTCCCTTGGTCACTGCCAACATGGATACTGTTACAGAATCTGAAATGGCTATTGCCGTGGCGCGTTTGGGAGGTATTGGTATTATTCATCGCTTTATGACGGTGGAAGAAAACGCAGAAGAAATTAAACGCGTTAAACGAGCCCAAAATTTTATTATTGAAGATCCATATATTATTGATCCTTTTAGAACTATTAAAGAAGCTAAGGAATTTAGTGCGGAAAAAGGAGTGAGCGGATTGCTCGTGGCTAATGGAGATAAAAAATTAAAAGGAGTTTTATCTCGTCGTGATTTAAATTT
Source organism: Candidatus Magasanikiibacteriota bacterium (assembly GCA_026396495.1). Lineage (GTDB taxonomy): Bacteria > Patescibacteriota > Patescibacteriia > Magasanikbacterales > UBA10003 > GWC2-40-17. The sequence goes on from JAPLWR010000032.1 coordinate 5,107, forward strand.
GGTGCACAACGACAGCCAGTTGGTTTATGAAATTATGACTGGCCGCGATAAATTAATTGTGGGTAATAAAAATACTACTTTTGATGAAGCCAGAGAATTATTACGCATTAATAGAATTGAAAAATTACCGTTAGTTGATGAAAACGATTGTATTATTGGTTTGATCACTAGCGCTGATATTAAAAATTTAGCTGACTATCCTTTGGCTAATGTAGATGCCAAAGGCCAGTTGATTGTAGGAGGAGCTGTTGGTGTGCGTGGAGATTATTTAGAACGCGCGCTGGCTTTAGTCCAGGCCGGAGCTGATGTTTTAGTAATTGATATTGCTCATGGACATTCAGAAATGATGTTTCAAGCGATTAAAAAAATTAAAGAAGTTGTACCTGGGGTGGAATTAATTGCTGGCAATGTAGCTACGGCTGAGGCAGCCAGGGATTTGTGTGAATGGGGAGTGGATGCTATCAAAGTTGGAGTGGGACCTGGAGCTGCTTGTATCACTCGTTTGGTGGCTGGCGCTGGTGTACCACAATTAACAGCGGTGTTAGAAGCAGCCGAAGTGGCTAAAAAGTTTGGCGTGCCAGTAATTGCTGATGGTGGAGTTCAAAAATCTGCCGACATTGTTAAAGCCTTGGGAGCTGGGGCTGATTCTGTCATGATTGGTAGTTTATTTGCTGGAACGGATGAATCGCCAGGAATTTTAATGAATAGAGGTGGAAAGAAATATAAGGTATATAGAGGTAGTGCTAGTTTTGCAGTAGCTCAACGCCGTAAGAGTGTGGATCAAGAAAAGAAAGATTTGAATGAAGTAGTGCCAGAAGGAGTGGAGTCTGTTATTCCGTATAAAGGATCAGTAAGTGAATTAGTGGGACAATTAATGGGTGGATTAAAATCTGGTATGAGTTACACTAATTCGCGCACCGTAGGGGAGTTGCAGATGAATACAGATTTTGTTCAGATCACTAACGCGGGATTACGCGAATCTGGTCCTCATGATTTGTTGGAGGTGAAATAGTTGACAATATAAAAACCTGGGGATACCCAGGTTTTTTGGTTTTTGATATAATCACACCAAGGTCTGTGGTTCTTTTTCTCAATTCAGGGGGTTTATATGTTACGCCTTCGTCCGGTAGTGGTATTGGTTCTTGTGACCGCTTTTTGTTCCCTTGGCTGTTCGCACATTTTGGTGCAGCAGAAGAATCCAACCAACAACTTGATGGAGCCAGTGGTCTGCAAGACCGGCGACAGACAGGTTTTTGATGGCAAGGAACATCTTTGCATGAGTGCAGAAACTTACACTGGTTGTCAGAGAGAATGTGTCGGATATTTTTCTTCGTCTGTTTGCATCAATGGTATTTGCCAAAGTTCTTCTCCTGAGTGTATGGGTTATGCCACAAAATGTGAATTTTATGTGGTCAACCAGAAGCCCGACACTCCTTCTCTTACTTCCACTGATGAGAGCAAAGTGAAGAGGTCTGTCGGTGGCAAATGCTGTGACACTGATGGTTGCAGTTGCCGCCGCTCTCTTCTTTTCTGGAAACCCCTCTGATTTAACATCAGCTTCCACAACAGCCCGATTTATTCGGGCTTTTCTTTTAAGGCGCGCCTATTTGACCCGCCGCTAAAAATAGAGTATATTTAATGTACTCTTATATGAATGTATCAGAATTAGCTAGACAACTTAGAACAACTCCTCAAGAACTGTACGATACTCTTCCTCAGTTTGGTTTTGATATTGGTCGCAAAGCTATTAAGGTAGATAATCGGGTGGC
>JAPLWR010000032.1:6947-10734 GCA_026396495.1 Candidatus Magasanikiibacteriota bacterium
AGATAATCGGGTGGCTACTCAAATTGTGGCTGCTTGGCCCAAAATCAGAAGAAAGATTCAAGAAAAACAGTTTATTGATAATCAAGCCAAAGGACCAGAGGTGGTTGGTGGCGGAGAAGGTGTAGTTAAAAAAACCGTTCAATTACCTCAAGCTATTACCGTTAGAGATTTTGCTATTAAATTAAATTTGCCAGTAACTAATGTTATTCGTGAGTTGATTAAGAATGGTATCTTGGCTTCCATGAATGAACGTATTGATTATGACACTGCCAATATTATTTCGCAGGATTTTGGTTTTGATGTAACTCCAGAAGAGAAAAAAGAAAATGAAGTAGAAAATGGTGAATCTTTGGATCGTTTAAAAAATATTTTAGAAAGTGAAAAAACAGAAGATTTGGAACCTCGTCCACCAGTAGTTGTAGTTATGGGTCACGTGGATCACGGAAAAACAAAACTTTTGGATGCTATCAGAAGTACTAATGTAGTGGCTGGCGAGTCCGGTGGTATTACTCAACACATTGGCGCTTATCAAGTAAGAGTTCCTTTTGTGACAGAAGCCGGGGAAAAAATTCAAAGACAAATGACCTTTATCGATACTCCAGGTCATGAAGCTTTTACTGTTATGAGAAGTCGTGGTGCTAAAGTTGCTGATGTGGCTATTTTAGTGGTGGCGGCTGATGATGGTGTACAACCTCAAACTAAAGAAGCTATTAAAATTATTGAAGCTGCTAAATTACCTTACGTGGTAGCATTAAACAAAATTGACAAATCCGAAGCAGATTTAGATAAAGTGAAAAATCAATTGTCAGAATTAGGTGTTCAACCAGAAGAATGGGGTGGTAAGATAGTCATGGTGCCTGTGTCTGCTAAATCTAACACCAATATTGATAAATTATTAGAAATGGTTTTGCTAGTAGCTGATTTAGATAAAACTAAAATCATGGCTAATCCTAATCGTTTAGCCGCTGGTACAATTGTAGAATCTCATATTGATCCACAAGCCGGACCAGTTGCTACACTTTTAGTCCAAAGTGGTACTTTAAAAGTGGGTGATGATTTGGCAATTAATTTTGCTTGGTACGGTAAGATAAAAGCTTTAAAAGATTGGAAAGGTGAAATGGTAAAAACTGTTCCACCTTCTACCCCAGTGCAGATTTTAGGTTTTAAAATTACTCCAGCTGTGGGGGATATTTTAGAAGTTCCTAAAGATGTTAAAGGTTTAGAGAAAAAAGTTAAACCTACTTATTTAGTACAAGAAAAAAATATTATTACGGCAACCACTAGTGCTGGTGTGGGTGGTGAAGATGGAATTGAAAAAAAGAAATACCCCATTATTATCCGTGTGGATGTACTTGGGTCTATGGAAGCTATTTTGGGAGCCTTGCAAAGAATGGTTCATCCAGAAGTAGAAGTAGAAGTTATGGCTAAAGGTTTAGGTTCTATCACCGAGGCAGAAGTTTTGCGCGCCGAAGCCACTGGCGCTCATATTTTAGGTTTTCATGTGCCAACTATTCCTGCGGCTGAATCATTAGCTAAACAAAAAGGTGTAACAATTAAACATTACAAAATCATTTACGATTTATTAGGCGATGTTAAAAAAGAATTAGAAAAATTATTACCTCCAGAAGTAATTGTTCATGAAATTGGTAAAATGGAAGTCTTGGCTATTTTTAGAACAGACAAGAAATATCAAATTGTGGGTGGCAAGGTGACAGAAGGCCAGGCAGAAAATAATGTGAAGGTGCGTATTTATCGCCAAGGAGAAATTATTGGTAATGGCGAGGTTACAGAATTACAATTTGGCAAACAAAAAGTAAAAGATATTATGGCTGGACAAGAATGTGGTTTGCAAATTCAAACTAAAGAAAAAATAGAAGTAGGGGATAAATTAGATTTATATCGTGAAGAAATAAAAATCAAAAAATTAGGCTTTTAATTATAAAAAATATGTTAGATTTAACCAAAGTTAATTTTAAAGAAGAAGTGTTAGATGCTAAATGCCCAGTCTTGGTAGATTTTTGGGCTCCTTGGTGTGGACCTTGTAAGATGATGTTGCCAGTAGTGGAAGAGATTGCTAAAGAAATTGAAGGTAACCCTACAATGAAAATTGCTAAAGTTAATGCTGATGAAAATGGTGAACTAGCGGAAGAACATGGCGTGATGAGTATTCCTACTTTTATTGTTTTTAAAGATGGCAAAGAAGTAAATCGTGTGTCTGGTGCTCAAGCCAAAGAAAAATTACTCGATCTCTTAAAATAAATTCAACCTTTTAATTAATGCGAAAGGGCTCCACTGGTTTGGGGTCCTTCGTCGTCTTCAAATATATGTCTATTTTTCAATCCGCTCTTGACCAATTAAAGACCGCTGCCCAAGCTTGCAACTTAGACAAAGGTGTTTGGGAGGTTTTAAAAAGTCCCCAAAGAATTATTCAATTATCTCTGCCTTTAAAAAGGGATAGTGGCGTAGTGGAAGTTTTTGAAGCTTATCGTGTGCAATACAATAATGCCAGAGGCCCTTTTAAGGGAGGTATTCGTTTTCATCCAGAAGCTTCCTTAGATGAAGTAATGGCTTTGGCTTTTTGGATGACTATTAAATGTGCCGTGGCTGATTTGCCATATGGTGGTGCTAAAGGTGGAATTAAACTTGACCCAAAAACTTTATCAGAGCATGAATTGGAACATTTAACTAGAAGCTACACTCGGGCTTTACGATCTGACATTGGTCCTAAAACAGATATTCCTGCTCCTGATGTAAATACCAACGCCAAAATTATGGGTTGGATTGTGGATGAATTTAGTAATTTATCTGGAGAATTTAAACCAGCTGTAGTTACAGGTAAACCACTTTCTTTGGGTGGATCAGAAGGTAGAGAGCGGGCCACTGGTACTGGTGGTTTTTATATTCTTTTAGAGGTTTTGAAAAAAATTAAAAAAGATCCTAAAGAAACAACTGTAGTTTTACAGGGGTTAGGTAATGTAGGATATTGGTTTGCTAAAGAGGCAGCTAAGCATGGTGTAAAAATTATTGGCGTGGCTGATTCTAAAGGTGGAATTTATGATAAACGCGGAGTAGGCATGGATATTGATGAAGTAATGGCCACTAAAAAAAGCAAAGGATTATCAGCCGGTTGTTACTGTAATGGTTCAGTCTGCGATTGTAATAATTATCAAAGTTTAAGTAATGAAGAATTATTAGAAATGCCTTGTGACGTTTTAGTTCCAGCGGCTTTGGAAGGACAGATTACTAGAGATAATGCTGAAAGAATTAAGGCTCCTATTATTTTAGAGTTAGCTAATGGTCCAGTCACCTTTGAAGCTGACGAGATATTAAACAAAAAAGAAATTATGGTAGTGCCAGATGTTTTGGCTAATGCTGGCGGAGTAGTAGGTAGCTATATGGAGTGGGTACAAAATTTGTATGGCTATTCTTGGACAGAAGATGAAGTAATTTCTAGAATGAAAGATAAACTAGGCACTGCTTTTAATGCTATCTGGCAGGCACATCAAGAAAAAAAATTACTTTTGCGTACAGCTGCTTTTGTGGTGGCCTTGAAGAGATTGGAAGATTCTTTAAAGGGTAGAGGGACTGTTTAATTAAAAAAGAATTAGAAAAAAATAAAAAATCAGCTTTAAATAAGCTGGTTTTTTATTACCTTACCTTGACAAAAAGGAAAAAATATGATAACATAATCTGTTTTCCGTTCTTTTCACAACTCAAACCAAACGGGGGTTATTGTGGGTAAGTATCTTCCCAAGCTGCCGTTTGGCACGCTGGAGTTTTTGACCAC